>JBAUAY010000296.1:0-19105 GCA_049676235.1 Streptosporangiaceae bacterium | reverse complement strand
CGGACGCGGTGGTCAGGGACGGCGAGCTGATCGGGGACCCGACCGAGGGCGCGCTGGTCGTGCTGGCCGCCAAGGGCGGCATCGACGCGGTCTCCACCAGGGAACGGTACCCGCGGATCGCCGAGCTGCCGTTTGACGCGGCCTACAAGCTGATGGCCACGTTCCACAAGATGACCGACGCGTCCGGGAAAGAGGTGATCCGGTGCTTCGTCAAGGGCGCGCCGGACCAGCTGCTGGCGCGGGCCGCCACGGTCGCGGACGCCGACGCCGGCCCGGCGCCGGCTGACGGCGAGTTCCAGCAGCGGTACCTGGCCGAGAACCAGCGGCTGGGCCAGCAGGGCCTGCGGGTGATCGCCATCGCGCGCAAGGACTTCGACCCGGCCGCGTTCGACCCCGGCACCAACCTGCTCCCGCTGGTCACCGGGCTGGAGCTGCTCGCCCTGGTCGGCATCGTCGACCCGCCCCGCCCCACCGCCAGGGCATCGATCGCGACGGCGAAGAAGGCCGGCATCCGGGTCCGGATGATCACCGGCGACTACGCGGTCACCGCAGCCACGGTCGCCAGCCAGCTCGGCATCGACGGCACCGTGCTCACCGGCGCCGAATTCGCCGCCATGAGCGACGAGGAGGCACTGGCCAAGGTCGACGGCATCGGCGTGATCGCCCGCGTCAGCCCCGAGCACAAGGTGCGCCTGGTCGACGTCCTCAGGAAGAAGGGCCAGATCGTCGCAATGACCGGGGACGGCGTCAACGACGCTCCCGCGGTGAAAAAGGCCGACATCGGGATCGCGATGGGCACCGGCACCGAGGTGACCAAGGAAGCCGCGGTGATGGTCCTGACCGACGACAACTTCTCCACCATCGTCAAGGCCGTCGAACTGGGCCGCGGGCTGTATGACAACCTCGCCCGGTACATCCGGTTCCAGATCGGCGGTCTGTTCGGCTACATCGCCACGTTCCTTGGTGCCAGCATCTTCAACGTCGCCGAGGGCATACCACTGCTTCCGCTGCAGACGTTGTGGGTGAGCTTCACCATGCTGTCCATCCAGTCGGTCGGGCTCGGCTACAGCAAACCCGCCGCCGGGCTGATGGAACGCCCGCCGCTGCCGCCCAGCCGGCCCATCCTGACCCGCGCGCGCATCGTCTGGCTCGCCCTCGCCGGCCTGCTGATGGCGATCGGCACCCTCAGCGTGATCAGCTGGGCGGACCAGGCGCACGGGCTCGCCATCGCCCGGACCATGGGCATGGTCACGTTCGCGCTGTTCATTCTGTTCTTCTCGATCGAGTCCAAAGACGAGCGGGACTCGGCGTTCTCCCTCGACACGTTCTCCGACAAAACGTTCCTGATCACGACCAGCGGGTCCTTCGTCCTGCTGATCCTGTCCACCGTCCTGGGCATCTTCCAGACCGTGCTGAAGACTGTCAGGCTCGACGTCCCGCAGTGGCTGGTCTGCACCGCTGTGGCCCTGTCGATCGTGGTGGCCGCCGAGATCCGCAAGGCGATGCTGCGGCAGACCCCCGCGGCCATCCCCGCAGGCGCGCCCCCACCGGAGCCACCACCAGCTGAACGTCCATCCTCGGTGGCCATCACGAAGAGTGAGCGGATTCCCGGGCCGCTGGGCTGACAGTCCGCCGCCGGTCTGAGCAACTGGCTTGCTGGTGATCGTCTATGCCTTGGTCGTGGTGGTCTCGGCGCCTGTCACGCACCTGACCCGCCACGTCCCTCGCTGCTGCTAGGTGGGGTGACGGCGGATAGTGCCGGCGGTGTCGGTGGTGGCGCCGACGCGGATGCGGCCGATGGCGGCGCGCAGCTGCTCGCCGACCGGCTCCCCCTCCGCCTTCGTCAGCAGGGCCGCGCCCAGCCGGTCGGCCAGGATGCTGGCGGCGCCCTGCAGTAGCAGCACCCGCCACCGCTGCAGCAGGCTCTGCAGCTGGTCGGCGTCGCCGGGCGCGATCAGCGGCGGCGCGATCTGCTCGACAATGTGCCCGGCGAGCTCGTCCGCGAGCGCGCCAATCCCCCGGGTGAGAACCGCGATCACGTCGAGCATCGCGGTCAGCGGCAGGCCGGCCCGCACGCCGTCCGCGACGAGCGCGAGCAGGGCAGGGCTGCGAACCAGGAAGTAGTCTTCCTCCAGCGGAACGAGAAGCCCGGCGGCGACCGCCTCCCCGGTGGCGGCGGCGGTCAGTGCGGGTACTCGCTCGCACAGCTGGGCCCCGGTGATCCGCAGCGGCGTCTCGTCCAGAGCGGCGGAACCGGAATCGACGCCGAGCAGCGTGGTCAGGTCCGCGCCCGCGTCCCAGGCGGCGAGCAGGTCCTTGATCCCGGCCAGCGAGTATCCGCGCCGCTGAAGCCTGCCGATGAGCGCAAGCCGCTGGACGTGCTGCACGCCGTAGACGCCGATGCGCCCGCGCCGCTCAGGCGGCGGCAGCAGGCGCAAGCTGTGATACTCGCGCAGGGTCCGCACCGGCAGCTGGGCCTGGCTCGCGAGCTCGTCGATCGTCAGCTCCATCGTCTAGACAGTAACACATTTAACCGTTACGGTAGATACCGTGACGGTTAATGGTGATGGGATGGCTGATCAGCTGCTGGCTGTGCTGCGCTCGGTTACCGGTTCGCTTTCCCTGGCATACGCACGCGCCCCGGTCCCGCTGACCGGGGGCTTCTGGGCCGAGCTGTTCGCGTTCTCGCTGGCGCAGCCGCCCGACGGCTGGCCCCATGACCTGGTCGCGCGCGTGATGCCCGAGGCCAGCACCGCCCGCAAGGAGACGCTGATTCAGGCAGCGGTCGCCGCCGCTGGCTTTCCGACTCCCGTCGTCCGGGCGGCAGGCGGGCCTGACGACGGCCTTGGCCGTGCCTTCATGATCATGGACCGCGCACCAGGCGCGCCGCTGCTGTCCGGACTGAGCCTCACCGGCGCGCTCCGCCGCGGGCCCGCGCTCTTCGGCGAGATCCCCAGGCTGCTGGCATCCACCATGGCGCGGCTGCATGCGCTTGATCCCGAGCCGGTCCGCGGCCAGCTCGAGGCCGCCGGCGCCGCGATCGTGCCGGTCGGTTCGAGGCTGGCGATAAGGCGCGAGCTCGCGTCCGAGTTCGGGCGACCGGATCTCGCGCAGGCGGCGCAGTGGCTGATCGATCATCCGGCGCGCCCGGCCCAGGATGTGATCTGTCATGGCGACCTGCACCCGTTCAACCTGCTGCGCGACGGCACCCGTGTCACCTTGCTGGACTGGAGTACCGCGCTGCTGGCGCCGCGGGGGTACGACGTCGCGTCGACTTCCCTGGCACTATCCGAAGCGGCGCTCGCGGCGCCAGGCTGGCTGCGGTCTCCGGTGCGCTGGATGTGCCGACGGATAGCCGACCGGTTCGTCCGCAGCTATCAGGCCAGTACCGGGGTCGTGATCGACCCGGCGGAGTTGGCCTGGCATCAGGCCGCGGTGTGCCTGCTCGCGCTGGTCGAGGTGTCGGGCTGGGTGCATTCCGGACAGCTAGATGCCCGCGGCGGCCATCCGTGGATGACGTCCGGTCCGGCATTCGCCGCCCGGCTCACGGCGACCACCGGCGTGGCCGTCAGGCCGCGCTGAATCAGCAACCGGGGCGGGAGCGCATCACCGTCCCCGCGGGGCAAGGCGATGGCGGCCCGGGAGGCTTCTACCTGCAGCAAAGTGCAGCAACGGGATCACACGAGATCGACCGCCACGGCCGGCTTTTACGATTTCCGACTTGCCGGCCGGGGCCGGGGCTGACGCGCCTGGTCTAGTGCGGCCAGCGACAGCCGCGGCGCGGTCATCATCTGCTGCCAGGAGAGCCCGCGTTTGTCGATGGCCCCTTTGGTGGCATGGTTCGGGCAGCGCGTATCCGCGCTGAGGCTTGCTGGCGGGAGGGCCGCCGGAACCAGTGAACGCGCCCGGTAGCTGCGATTTGTCGAGCGCTGCCACGCAGGCGGTCACGTCGGACGAGATCGTGAAGAGCGGCACGCCGGCCCCGGCCAGCCCGGAGCTGACGGCGACGCGGCCGCCGCTCATCCGGCTAAGCCAGGGTGATCAGCCGGCCTAACGGTCGTCGGCGGCCCAGCCGGCCACGCCGACTATGCGCAGCACCAGTACCCGAGCGAAGGGCTGGTCGTGGTACTGCGGGTAGCGCCCGGCCAGCCGGACCGCAAGGGCCGCCGCCCGGCTAGTGGCGGTGTGGCCCTGCCAGCGCAGCTCGGCTCGCACCCACCACAGCCGTGACCAGTCGCCGCGGTCCCAGTGCTCGACCAGCAGTGTGGCCCGCGGATCCGCCTCCAGGTTCCGCTCCCGCTGTAGTCGCAGCGACGCCTTCGGCTTCACCCGGTCGATGGGCACGCCGACATAGCCGTCGTCGTCCACCGCGTACGCGACGGGCACGGCGTCTACGCCCCGCTCGGCGTGCACGGTGCACAGGATCCCGTGGTCGTGCGACTCAAGCCTGGCCCGCGCCTCGTGATCCGCGAGCCTCATTGCGGTAGATCGGTAGCCATGGCCATGGGGCTGTGTCCTAACCCTTCGCGGCGTGGTGGGGAGTGATCTCTGCGGTGTGATGATAGTTCGTCGAAGGCCGGTGTCGACCGGGTGTTCAACCGTGTGGGGTCACCGACTCGGGCAGCCCGCTCCCCGGCACCCAAGCTCCCGGGGATTGAGCGGCAGCCCTACCGGCGTTACGCTGCTTCGTTATGGGGGGCTTGCGCTTGCCGGATCTCGCCTCCGTCTTCGCGCGGAGGACGGTGCGATGAACCCGGCAGCGTGGGTCGAGCGCCACGCCCGCCGGCGGCCCGGCGACCCGGCGCTGGCGGATGGCGATCGCGTCCACGCCAGCTGGGGCGAGTTCGCCACCCGGGCGGCCGGCGCAGCCACCAGCCTGCGCGATCACTTCGGCCTGTCGCCCGGGAACCGGGTAGCTATCGTGATGCGCAACCGGCCGGAGTACCTCGAGGCGCTGTACGCCATCTGGCACGCCGGTCTCGTGGCCGTGCCGGTCAACGCTCGCCTCCACCGCGATGAGATCGCCTACATCCTCGAACACAGCGAGTCGGCCGTCGCCGTGACCGATGCCGACCACGCCGGCGACGTCGAGCCGCTGGTCGGCACCGTCGCTTCGCTCAAGGCGACCGTGGTCGTGCCCGGTGAGCGGTGGGACCGGCTCACGGCGTCGTCGCCGACACGGCTCGTCGGCCGGCGGCCGGAGGATCCGGCCTGGCTGTTCTACACGAGCGGCACTACCGGAAGGCCCAAGGGGGCCACGCTTACGCACCGCAGCCTGCTGATGGCGACGCTCAGCTACTTTGCGGACATCGACCCGGTGCTGCCGCAAGACTGCATCCTCCACGCCGCGCCACTGTCGCACGGTTCGGGGCTCTACGGGCTGCCTCACGTGGCCCGGGGGGCAGTGAGCGTCCTGCCGCAGTCCGGCGGCGTCGATGGCGACGAGATCGCCGCCCTCCTGGGGCGCTGGCCGGGGATGTCGTTCTTCGCGGCTCCCACCATGGTGAAGCGACTGGCCGGCGACCGGGCCATCGCCGACGCGGACCTCTCCCACCTGAAGACGATCATCTACGGTGGCGCACCGATGTACCTGGCCGACCTCGAGGACGCGCTCGCCGTGTTCGGTCCTCGCCTGGCCCAGATCTACGGGCAGGGCGAGGCGCCGATGACGATCACCGCCCTGTCCAAGGCGGACCACGCCGACCGGAACCATCCCCGATGGCGGGACCGCATGCAGAGCGTCGGCGTCCCCCGGACCGACGTCGAGGTCCGCGTCGTCGACGACGGTCGCGAAGTCCCCGCCGACGAGGTCGGTGAGGTGGTGGTCCGGGGCGACGTGGTCATGGCCGGCTACTGGAACTCACCTGATGCCACCGCCGAGGCTCTGCGGGAAGGCTGGCTGTACACCGGCGACATCGGCAGCTTCGACGCCGACGGGTACCTCACGCTGCGGGACCGGTCCAAGGACCTGATCATAAGCGGGGGAATGAACATCTACCCCCGGGAGGTCGAGGAGGCGCTGCTCCGCCACCCCGGCGTCGGGGCCGCCGCCGTCGTCGGCCGGCCCGACGCGAAGTGGGGCGAGGCGGTAGTGGCCTTCGTGGTGGCCGCCGACCGCACCGCCCAGCCGTCGGTCGAGGATCTCGACCGGAGCTGCCTCGACCGCATCGCACGGTTCAAGCGACCCAAGGACTACCGGTTCGTCGATGCCCTGCCGACCAACAACTACGGCAAGGTCGTCAAGCGGGATCTGCGCGACCGGCTCCGGGCCGAAACGGCGGACGGCGGGTCGCGTTGAAACCCGAGCCTGGCCGGGCGGCTGCCGAGCTTGGCGAAGATGCCGGATGTTCAGGTCCGCTGGTCCGCCGTCCGGGGCCCTGTTATCCTCCGCCCTACCTGGGCCGTAGGCCCGGGGACGGCGGAGGCGTGCTAGTCGACCGCAGCGTTGGCCGTGCCAGGCCACGAACACACCGTGAGGAGCCCTCTCATGAAACTCGCTCTCTACTTGCCGAACTTCCGTGACAGAGTGACGGTCAAGGAGCTTGAAGATCTCACCAGCCTCGCGGAGGAGCTCGACTTCGACTCCATCTGGACGCTCGACCGGATCGTCGTTCCGGAGGCCTCTGATCGCGTGGAGCTCCAGCACTCGTTCGGCATGATGCCAGAGTTCCCGAAGGCGTTGCCGGTGTCCTCCCGCGGTCAGTGGTTCCAAGGCTGGCCGCTGATCCCCTGGCTGGCAGCGAAGACGTCGAAGGTGCGGATCGGCATGAGCATCTGCGACACGCCATACCGTGCGCCCGGTGTCCTCGCCGCGGAGCTCGCCACGGTGGACCACCTCTCGAACGGCAGGCTCAACGTGGGCATCGGGGCCGGCTGGATGCCCGAGGAGTTCGCGGCCGCGAGCGCCTCGCACATCTATCCCAAGCGGCACAAGCAGGTGCGCGAGACGATCGAGATCATGCAGGGCATCTGGACGAACGACCTGTTCGAGTACCACGGCGAGTTCGCCGACTTCGACAGGTGCGGATTCGGATGGAAGCCCCTACAGAAGCCGCACCCGCCGATCTTCTTCAGCGGGCTCAGGGACCCGGCTCGCTCGGCGAGCCGCATCTCAAAGTACGGCCTATCGGGCTGGATCGGGATCCAGGACACCCCGGACGAGCTCCGGCAGTGGCGCGGTGCCATCCAGCAAGAGCTCGAAAAGCTCGAGAGCTCGCGCTCGATCGACGATCTCGAGATCGCCAGCATGATCTGGCTCACGATCACGGACGAGGAGACGGATCAAACGCCGCGAGGGAAAGGCACCAATCTACTGGTGGGAACCGCTGCGCAGATCACCGACAACCTCAAGCGGTTGAAGGAGGCCGGGCTGACCATGCTGCTCATCTGGCCGCCGTTCCAGGACGTGCCGGTCGCCAAGACGCTCGACGACCTCAAGCGGCTGAAGGAGGAGATCATGCCGCAGGTCGAGGCCGCGTAACTCCGCAGCGCCATAGGTGGGTGAACCCGCGGCTGAGGCGCCTATCGTGGCACTGAGGGGACGGGTCATCTTCATGTGCGGTCCAGCCGGATCGGGAAAGTCCGCGGTGGCGCGGCGGTATGAGCAACAGGGAATGGCCCGCCTGTCCTTCGATCAGGAGGCCTGGTCTCGCGGCATCACCACCATGCCCCTGCCGCCAGACGTACACCGCGACATCGAGCACGTGCTGCGCGCGCGCCTGGTGGATCTCGTGCGGGCCGGGTCAGACGTAGTCCTCGACTTCTCGTTCTGGTCGCGTCACATGCGGGACGAATACCGCGAGCTCCTGACGCCATTTGGCGTCGTGCCCGAAACGGTGTACCTGGCGACCGATCGCGCCACGGTGCTCCAGCGCATCGGTGCCCGGGCAGCGCGGGACGGTGACGACTTCAAGATCAGCACGGAACTCGCGGCCTTCTACTTCGATCATTTCGAGGTCCCCACAGCGGCGGAGGGACCTCTGACCGTCATGAGGTAAGACACCGGACCGGGGGAGCATGTGCTGGCCGGTTCTGGTCGCCCGGGCGGCGCAGAAGACGGCGAGGGCGATCGCGACGGCCACGCCGAGCAGTCCGGCCGTGGCGTAAATCTCCCGGGGGCTGAGCACGGCGGCGACTGCTCCGCCGGCCAGTAGCGAGAGACCCTGGGCCCCGCCGATGGCGGCGTTGGCAGCGGCGGATACCCGGCCCCGTTCGGCGTCGGGCGTGCGGGTGATGAGCAGGGTCGAGGCGCACACGTTTGCGTATCCGTTCCCGGTCCCGCCGAGCACCGACAGCGGTACGAGCATCCAGACCGCCGGGACCACGGCGAACGGGGCGAGGGCAGCGCAGGTGACGCCCGCACCCGCGATCGTCGCCCAGATCTGGGCGCGCTCGGTTCTGAGCCGTCCGGCCCCCAGCGATCCGGCGACGATCCCGGCGATCCACGCGGCCCCGGCGATCCCGTACCAGGCTCCTCCGGCGTGCAGCGTGGCCCGGATCAGGAAGACGAGCACCACATCGACCATGCCGACCAGCAGGACCAGCACGACCAGGCCGGTGATGAGCGGGGCGAGCACCGGGTCGGCGCGCAGGATCTCGAAGCCGCCCCGAGCCGCCGCCGGGCGGCCGTCCGGCCCGGGCACCGCCGGAGTCCGCCGGGTGCGGACGAGCGTGGCCGCCACCGTCACCGCGACGAAGGTGGCCGCGTCAACGACTAGGGGCAGGCCAGTGCCGAACGCCCCGGCCAGCAGGCCGCCGACGGCCGGCGCGCCCACCGCGACAAGGGCGTTCAGTGACTGCCCGGCCGACACCGCTTCGGCCACATGGTCCTCGCCGACGATGCGGGGGACGAGTGCCGACCAGGTGCTGCCGGCCACCGACGCGGCCGTGCCGAGGACGGCGACCAGCACCACGATGATCACGACCGAGTGCACGAACACGAGCGGAACCGTGCACGCCACCTCGAGCAGCCCGGCGCCGACCAGGAGATGCCGGGAGTCGCGCGAGTCGACCAGACGGCCTACCGGACGAGACAGGAGCAGCAACGGGATGCTCCCGGCGGCAAGCAGCAGGGCGACCTCGTAGGGCCGGCCGCCGTCGGCCTGCAGGCGAAGGGTGAGGGCGACCAGCGCCACCTCGTCGCCGAACGTCGACACCATCCGCCCGGCCAGGGCGATGACCAGGTCCCTGCGGCCCGAGCCGATGTTAAGCATTCACTGAACAGTAATTGCTTAACATCTCCCGGTCAAGGAGTAACCTTGGATCGATGTCCGAGAGCCATGACCAGGAGCGATCACCGGAGGACGCCCCTCCCTACCGCTTCGAGAATCCCCGCAGTATCCGGGCCCTGGCGCACCAGGCCCGGCTGGCCATCATCGACGCCCTGGCGACGGGCGAAGAGCTGACCGCCACCCAGTGCGCGCAGCTGACCGGCCTGAGCCCGAGCGCGACGGCGTACCACCTCAAGCTCCTGGAACGGTACGGGCTCGCCGAAACGGCGCCCCTGAGGCCGGACCGCCGGGAGCGGCCGTGGCGAGCGACCGGACGCCACATCGAGGCCGACCTAGACATCTCGGCGCCCGCCGGAGCCTCGGCCGCCGCAGCCGTCGTCGCGGCCCACATCGACATGACCCGCGCCATCGCTGTCGAGTTCACCGCGGCCGGCCACGCCGAGCCTGAGGAGTGGCGCGACGCCGCCGCTTTGAACAACGCTGACCTCTGGCTGACCGCCGAGGAGTTTCAGCGGGTGGGCGAGGAGCTGGGAGCGGTTATCGCTCCGTACCGCAGGCGCACACGCCCAGCGGGCAGCAGGCAGGTCAGGGTCATGAACGTCGTCGTACCACGCCGGCCCGCCCGCCCCGAACCGGGTCCGCGAGAGACATGAACCCGCCGGCCGGGCAATAAAGGCAGCCGCCATGAGCACCGGCCGGCTGGGACGCCAAATCCGGCGCGCCAGAGGTGACTGTGTGTCTCACTCAAGCCGCCCGCGGACGATAAGCCCAGCCAGCGCCCCCGGATCGGTGAACGGGCTCAGGTGGGCTGCCCCGGGCAGGATGGTCAGGCTGGCTTGCGGCAGACGGCTAGCCAGGGCCGACATGGCCGCTGGAGTGGATACCTGGTCCAGTTCGGCAGCGATCAACGTAACCGGGGCGCTGATCGCGGAGACGCGGTCGGAGCGGTCGTAGCCGGCGATGGCCTCGAGTGCGGCCGCCCACGACCGGCGGTCAGCCTGCTCGACGCAGGACCGCGCGTACTCCACGACCGGGCCGCTGTCGTGGAGCTCGGCCGCCGTAAACCAGCGGTCGAGCGCGGCCTCGGGGTCGACCGGATCACCGCGTCGCAGCGCGGCGGCAGCGGTAGCGAAGGCAGGAAACGGCGTGTCGCGGCTGCAGATGAGCATCAGGGCCCGAACGCGATGGGGAGCCAGCAGCGCCAGGTCCAGCGCCACCTGGCCACCGAAGGAGTGGCCGACAAGATGCATCCGCTCCGGCAGCCCGCTGCCGGCGGAGGCCAACCGGGCCGCGAGCTCTGCAGAGGCGTCGCGGGCATCCCCGGTCGGCGTGACCGCCGGGCACAGAACGCGCCCGCGGTGGCCCAGATGCGCGGCAACCCCATCCCAGACCGCCGGGCTCAGCGGCGTGCCATGCAGCAGAACCCACCACTCGCTGTCAACGCTCACAAGTCCCAGTATCGCGGCCCGAGTGGCTTGCCGGGGTGAGCATAGCTGAGCCGCTGGCAGCCGGTTCACCGGGAGGAGTAGCGTCTCGCGCTTGCCCGGTCTGCTTCTGGGTGTACCGGTAGGCCAGGTACAAGGCGCCGAAGGGGACGATCACTCGGAGCAGGACCTGACGGTCGCCGACGCTGCCGGCGATGAGCAAGGAGATGGTCCCGGCCAGGAATGCCAGCCCCCACACCGCCGAGATGCGCCGGTTGATCGCGTGGAACTGCCGGGTGTGCCAGACCGCGGCCGGCGCTGTGTGCCGCGCGTAGGACTCGGTGAACGGGTGGCCTATGAGGATGGAGCCGAACACGATCAGGGTCAGCGCGATATGCGAGCCGGCCTGGGCGTACCGGGACCAGAACTCAAGGTGCCCGGGATGGACGGCGACAAGGACGGCGCCCAGAGCCACGAAGTAGCACAGGCCAGCGACGTCGAGCAGGTGCAGCCGGCGCCGGGCCACGGCCCTGATGGCCACGATGGCGGCGACCGCAACGCCGGCCGCGACGGCACCGTACAACGAGGTCACCCTGGTGCCGAGCAAGAAGGCCAGCCACGGGGAAAAGCTCCAGATCAGATCGGTCATCGGATACTCCTTAGTCATCTGGTGACTGGGTGGGCGGCTGCACCAGGGCCGAATGGCCCGGCGAGCCGTCGTGGATCTGATTCTGCTGGTCGGGGGGCTCCTAGTCCCTAGGGGAAACCCCTAGTACTGTCGTGCTTGGGGGAAGGACGATGATGCAGCCGCGGGTGCCGGGCCGGTGAGCGACCGTGCCTTCGTCGGGCGCGACGCCGAACTTGCCGCGGTCGCCGCCTGCGTTGATGCTGCGGTCGCGGGCCAGGCCCAGGTGGTCTGGATCGAAGGGGCGGCCGGGTCAGGGAAGACCGCGCTGCTGCGCGAAGTCCTCGCCAGGCTGCCGGCCGCATGTCAGGTGCTGCGGGCGGAGGCGGACGAGCTGGCGAGTGATGTACCGCTGGGCGTCCTGGGCGGCCTCGCGCCGATCGGCGCCCATGACGCGTTCGCGGCAGGCATGGAGCTGCTGGGCCGGCTGGCCGCAGCGCAGGACGCCGGGCCGGTCGTCGCGGTGGTCGAGGACCTGCATTGGGCCGATGCCGCTTCCCGCCAGGCGCTGCTGACCGTCGCGCGGCGGCTGGACCGGGACAAGGTCGCGTTCCTGATCAGTAGCCGGCCCGATCCGCGAGCCGACGGCTGGGAGCGTTTCTGCCGTGATCCAGATCGCTGCCTGCGGGTGGTGCTGGGCGGCCTGAGCGTCGCTGAGGTCAGCGAGCTTGCGCGCCGGGCCGATAAGGCCTTGTCCCCCAGGCAGGCCGAGCGGCTCCGCCGGCACACCGGCGGTCATGCCCTGTACGTGCGGACTCTGTTGTCCGAGCTCACCCACGAGCAGCTGACCGTCCCCGATGGCGAGCTGCCCGCACCTCATTCCCTGGCCTCAGCGACAGTTGCCCAGCTGGCCGCGTTGCCGGCGGATGCGCGGATGCTCGCCGCGGCCCTCAGCGTGCTCAACCGGCGCAGCGCGCTCAGTGAAGTCGGCCGCATCGCCGGCCTCCGTCAGCCGACTCCAGCGCTGGAGAGCCTGCTCACGGCCGGGTTCGTCACCTGGGAGCCCGGTGAGATGCACACGCCGGTCCAATTCACGCATCCGCTGTACCGCGCCGCGGTGTACGACGACCTGTCGCCCACCCGTCGCCAGGCCCTGCACCACGCCGCCGCGCAGGTCCTCGACGCAGGTGCCGCGCTCGCGCACCGGGTAGCGGCGGCCGACCAGGTCGATGACCGGCTAGCCGACGACGTCGAGGCGGCTGCCCTGCGCGAGCTAGAGCGAGGCGCGGTGGCCCTGGCTGCCACCTACCTGCTATGGGCCTGGCCGCTCAGCTCCACGCCAGACCAGCAGGAGCGCCGCCTGCTGATGGCGATGCGCCTGCTGCTGGCCGACGGGCAGACGGCGCGCGCCGCCGGGCTGCGCGAGCGCGCGATGGCCTGCCAGCCGACCCCGCTGCGCAACCTCGTGCTGGGAACCCTCGCGGTCGACCAGGGCGATGCAACGGCCGCGGAGCGCTGGCTGCTCGCCGTCACTGCCCCTGACGGCGAGGTCACCGGCCCGCAGGACGATACGGGTTCGGCCGCGGATATCGTGCCGGCCGCCCTGTGCGCGCTCGGGTCCTTGTATGTCCACCAGGGTCGGGCCGTCGAAGCCGTCACCCTGGCCGCCCGGGCCATTTCCCTTGACCCGGCGGACCCGTCGCAGGAGCAGGCCGCGTGGACCGTGCTGACCCTCGGCGAAGGGATGCTACGCGGTGCTCCGGCCGGGCTCGCCCGGCTGGCCGAGAGGCTTCCCGGTGCCGCCGAGTCGGTGTCCGGGGCGGACACGACCTTGCTCATCACCCGGGGAACCCTCGGTTTTTATGCCGGCCGGACGATGGCCGCAACCGCCGACCTGCGGGCCGCCGTTCGCGTCGCTCCGCAGAGCTCCGCATCGGCGCAGCTTTCCCGTGCCCACCTGCACCTCGCCCAGCTGCTGCTCATCTCGGGTGAGTGGGACGACGCCCTGGTGCACGCGCGGCTGGCGCTGTCCCTGACCTCGGACGAACAGCTGATCTGGATCGAAGCCCAAGCTCACGCGGCGCTCGCCCAGGTGGCAGCCTGCCGGGGACAATGGGCGACCGCCGCCAGGGAGGTGAACGCCGCGCACACCGCGGCGGCCGTACTGGGCACAGTGGAGGCCACCTTCACGGCCCGGATCGCCCGGGCCGCCCTAGCCCGCGCCCAGGACGAGCCCGGCGGCGTCGTCGACAGCCTGCAGCCCCTGACCGGCGACGGTGACGTGCGGGCCATCCCGATGCTCAGCTCGCTGGGCTGGTGGCCGGCCCTGATCGTGGCGACCATCGACACCGGCGCCGTCGACGCCGCCGCCCGGCAAGTCGATCAGCTGGCCGAAGCTGCCGGCGACCGGCTGCTCGACTTCCGGGCCCGGATCCTCGGCCTGCGGGCCCGGATAGCCCAGGCCCGCGGCGACCTCGATCAGGCCGCCCGCTTGTTCCGGCAGGCCCTGGACGCGTTCGGAGCGGACGACCCGGTGCTAGACCGGGCGCTGCTGCAGCACGCCTTCGGATCGCTGCTGCGGGCCCAGGGCCGCCGCAGCGCCGCCCTGGACCAACTCCGCCCCGCCCACCAGCAGCTCGCCGCGGTGAGTGCCGAGCCGTTCCGCCAGCGGGTGGCCGAGGATCTGGCCCGGTCCGGCCTGCGGCCCGCGGGCCGGACGGCCCGCGGTTCGCTTGCGCTGACCGAGCGGGAACAAGACGTCGCCACGCTGGTAGCCAAGGGGCTGACCAACCGCGAGGTGGCGGGCGAGCTTTACGTCAGCGAGAAGGCAGTCGAATACCACCTGCGCAACGTCTTCGGCAAACTCGGCATCAGCTCCCGGCGCGAGCTGCGCAACCGCCGCTTTTAGGGGTTTCCCCTAGGGACCAGCGCGCCGCGGCCAGACATCCTGACCACATGAAGCTCATCCTCGACCTTGATCAGCGCCCCGATGGCCGCCTGGCCGGCTCGGTGGCGCTCGCCGGCGACCCGGCGCTCCGGTCCTTCTGGGGGCTGATGGAACTGGTGGCGCGCGTCGAAGAGCTGCGCGAGACCGCCATCGGGGCGAACAACAGGAGAGGCACCATGGCACAGCTGTTTTTCACCGATCCGGCATTCGAATTCGAGGCCCGCAACGTACTCGGGAACGTGCACTACGGCTGCGGGGACGTGGGGGAGGTGCTGGCCACGGTGGCCGCGATCACCGACGGCGACGACTCCAGCTGGGTTGCGCAGTGGCAGGCGTTGGCCAGGCGGATCGAGGCCATCGCCACGGACACGCAAACCCGCGGGCACAAGGTCAGCGCCCGGAACGCCTACCTGCGCGCTGCCGCCTACTACGCGGCGGCACTGACCGCCGTCGACGGCGTTGAAGGGGGCGCGGACCTGCTCGGGCCGGTATTCACCGCACACCGGCGCTGTTTCGACGCGCACGTAAGCCTGCTCGACCCGGCCGCCGAGGCGGTTGCGATCCCGTACGAGGGCGGTACCCTGCCCGGCTACCTGTTCATCCCGGCCGCCGACGGGCAAGCCCGGCCGACTCTGATCGTGGTCAACGGCAGCGACGGGCCGATGACCGCGGTATGGCCCGGGCTCGGGGCACCGGCACTGGCTCGCGGCTATAACACGCTGGTGTTCGACGGGCCCGGGCAGCAGAGCATGCTGTTCGAGCGGCACGTCCCCTTCCGCCCCGACTGGGAGCACGTCATCTCCCCCGTGGTCGATTTCCTGGAAGAACGGCCAGAGGTGGACGCTGGCCGGCTGGCCCTGTACGGCATCAGCCAGGCAGGCTACTGGATCCCGCGGGCGCTCGCATTCGAGCACCGCATCGCCGCTGCCGTCGCCGACCCGGGGGTCGATGACGTGGCAGCGTCATGGCGCGCGCAGCTGACGCCGGAAATGCTGACCCTGCTCGACGCTGGTGAGCAGGAGAAATTCGACGCCTTCATGGCCATCGGCATGCAGTCCGCCACCCCACGCGAGCGCCAGGTCATGCAATGGCGCGCCAAGCCATACGGAACCCGCGATTCCGCCTACGCGCTCTTCAAGGCGGTAGAGCAATACCGGCTCGGCGACCTCGTCGAGCGGATCCGCACGCCGATCATGATCACCGACCCCGAAGGAGAACAGTTCTGGCCCGGCCAGCCACGGCGCCTCTACGACGCTCTGCCCGGCCCCAAGATCCTTGTGCCGTTCACCAAGGCCGAGGGCGCGGACATGCACTGCGAGCCGATGGCCCGCTCCCTCCTCGAACAGCGCATGTTCGACTGGCTAGACGAGACCCTCGGCACCCGTGGTTGACCTGCCCCGCCGATAGAAGTAGTCAGTTTCATTTGCTTAGTTAGCGCATTACTGGAGGGTGGCCGTGGAGGCAGCGACAGGAGACAGCAGGACACGCGTGGTCTTGTGGTCCATGACCTTGGCCAATGCGATGATCCTGGTCGATCAGACGGCAGTGCCGCTGGCGCTTCCGAACATCATGCAGGACTTCCATGTCGGAACCCAGCAGGTGCAATGGGTGATGAATGCCAGCTTGCTCCCGCTTGCAGGCTTGCTGGTGCTGGGTGGCCGCCTGGGGGACATGTTCGGGCGCAGGCGCATCTTCATCATCGGCGCGGTCGTGTTTACCGGTGCTTCCGCGGCCGGGGGCCTAGCTCCGGCGTTCGCGGTGCTGCTAGCCTGCCGGTTCCTGCAAGGGGCTGGCGGAGCGCTCATGCTGCCCAACACGGTGGCGATCGTGAGCGCGGCATTCCCGGACAGGGAACGGGGCCGGGCACTGGGGCTGATGGGCGGCGCGGCCGCCATTGCGGGAGCACTGGGGCCGACCATCGGCGGGGCGCTGACCGCCGTGCTGAGCTGGCGGGCGGTGCTGCTCGTGAACTGCCCTCTCGCCGTGCTGGCGGTAGCCGGGACGCTGCGCGCAGTGCCGCCCGATACGGCCGCTAAGCAGCGCCCACGGATCGACCTGGCGGGCACCGTTCTGCTCACCATCGCCGTCATCGGCCTGGTGTTCGGCCTGTCCCAGTCGCAGGCCTGGGGATGGGCTTCCCCCGGGGTCCTGGCCCCGCTGATCATCAGCGGGTGCGCAGCCGCGGCTTTCGTGCTCACCGAGCGCGCCGTTGCCAGCCCGCTGGTCAACCTGAACCTGCTGCGGCAGCATCCCAACTACCTCGGTAGCACGGTGAGCCAGTTCATCGGGGGGATGGCCGAGATGGGTCTTGCGCTGCTGTTCCCGCTGCTGCTGATCCTGAACCTGCGAATGAGCCCGGCAGTGGCCGGGTTGGCGCTCATCCCCACGACACTGCCGATGGTGTTCGTGGCGCCGTTGGCCGGACGCTGGTACGACCGCTCAGGCGGCCGCCCGCCGTTGGCCGCGGGCTTCGCCGTGCTGCTGGCCTCAGGTCTGCTCCTGGCCTGGGGCGTGCACAGCAACGCCTACCTGCCCGTATTGCCGGGCCTGCTGCTGTACGGCACCGGCCTGGCGCTGATCTTGACCGTGAATGACCCGGTCAGCATCGACACCGTCCCGGCAAGTGACCATGGCCAGGCATCGGGAGTGTCCGCGACCGCCGAGCAGTTCGGCGGGGCAGTTGGCATCGCCGTGCTCTACCTGATTTTCCACGCCACCTACCTGAACCAGCTGCAAGCCAAGATCGCCGCCAGCCCGCTACCCGACATGACCCGGCAGCAGGCCCGGCAATTCAAGGACGCGCTCGCCGCAGCGGAAAGCACCGGACTGCGGCCCACGTCCTTTAACAGTCTGCTAGCCCATTACCTCCTGCCCGCCCGGGCAGCCTCCGAAGACGGATACAGCGTGGCCTTCGTAGCGGTCAGCGTGCTGTGCCTGGTCGCTCTGGTCCTCATGATCCTGCTGATCCGCAAGCCTCCCGGGCCGCCTGAGCCTGCCGAGAGCCGCGCCGGGGCAGGCCGCGATACCGACCAAAGGTCTGGCCCTCCGATCGGTCACCGGAGATACCAGGCAGGTGATCCTTCTCTCCACGCGCCTGGTCACTCGGCAGGTCGAGCTCCGGGTCGTCGGCTGGAGTACCGCGGCGCAGGGAGCCTACGACGCCGCGCCTGAACGATAGCCGCCGTGAGGATCTGGTTCACCCGGAATGGTCGCAGCGGGCAGCGGAAGCCCGCCGAGAGCTTCCTTGATGGCTGCGCTGTATGTCCACTCGTCCTGCCGATCGGCGCGGATGGCGGTCCACGTGTCGTTTCCGAAGGTCAGCGCCAGTGGCTTTGGCACCGCCGTCGGCAGCGGACGGGTAAACGGCCAGACCCCGCCGCAGGCAGCCAGGAACCCTTGCCATCTGGCCTGCAGGATGCTGGCGCGAACCGGCGGGACGATGATCAGCGTCTTGGTCCAGTACTGGTTCGCCGAGACATGCTGAAGTTCCCAAGTGAGCCCCCGTTCACCTTCCCCGGCGGCATGACGAAGACAATAGCGGCGGACCGGTTCATCCACTCGCTGATCGTCGCCTGCCAGTTGGCCGAGTCGAGGGTCTCCCGGGCCGCGCCCAACGGCGCTAGCCTGGTGTCCGGCGGGTTCAGGGCGATCACCGGGCCGGTAAGCGAGAAATGCCGGGCGATCACCTCCTCGAAGGCATCGAACCTACGCGGGGTGAAGCGCTCAAGCAGTGAGGGCCGACCAAAGGTCGCCGTCCACAGCTTCAGTGCATCATCGCCGAACGAGCGCAGGTACAGGACGGGCGGCCGGGTATCGCGCTGCATCAGGTGATGCGCGTCGACCGCCGCCAGCCGGCGGGCATGGCGGGCGAGGACCGCTCCGGCACCCATCAGGATGATGCCGATCCACTCGTAGCCGCTGTTCAGCCCGGGCGACGCGGAGCTACTCCCCGCAGCGTCGACGGCTTGAACGACCGCCGGTTCCGACTGGCTCAGGCCGACAGCGATGAGAACCAGGGCGCCCGCGACGACCAACACCAAGGCCAGCGACATCAGCGTTGTGACTCGTACCTTGCGAGCCCCGGACAGGATGCCGCGGTTACCTCCGGGCGCGAGTCCCGCCGGGCGGATGAACCGTCCGCCGGCCCATGTGACCGCGGCTCCGGCCAGCACCAAGAGATACCAGTTCGGGACCAGGTATGGATCGGCGCCGCAGGCGATGAGGCTCAGGCCCGTGAGCTGGACCGCTAGGCGAAGGCGCGCGGTGTTCCGATACTTGCGCGGCATGGTCGACTACGTCGTCAGCTGCGGCGACCCCGAGCTCTTGGCCACAACCCTGGAAATGTCGGCCTGCAGCGCCGCACAGCTCGGCGAGGGCCTGCGGGCGGCCCGCCTCACCGGCGCCGCGGAAGCCATCCGGCAGAAGCTCGGCATCCCGATAAAACAACCTGACGCGACTGTGATCGAAGGGTTCCTGGCTCCCGCCCGCGCGGCCATCGCACCGCAGGAGTGGGACGCCGAGCTGGCCGCCGGCCGCGCGCTCACCCAGCAGCAGGCAGCCGCGCTCTTCGCATCACCCATACCCAGCAATTGAAGATGATCTTGGGCCGCTTGCAGGCCCGGTGCTGCCCGATACGACTGCACTGCTCATGCACGACGAGCAGTGTTTCCTGGCGGCCAGGTAATCAGCTCACGAGGCGGTCAAAGGCACTGCCGACGTGCCGGGCGAGGATCCGCGGGTCGTCATCAGCCATCGCCTGGCCGGCGTAGAAGCAGGCAAGCCCGATCTCGGCCGCTTGACGTGCGACCGGTGGATCCGCTCCCCAGTCCTTGAGCTGAGTGGCCAGCCGGTCGGCGTAGGAGCGCTGTTTGACCAAGCT
>JBAUAY010000295.1:0-1642 GCA_049676235.1 Streptosporangiaceae bacterium | reverse complement strand
GACGAGAAGGTGGCCAGGCTGCACCTGGACGCGCTCGGCGTCAAGCTCAGCCAGCTAACCAAGGAGCAGGCGGACTACATCGGCGTTCCCGTCGACGGCCCGTACAAGCCGGAGCACTACCGTTACTGACATCGCCGACGCGGGCCTCGCTGCCGAGGGCGATGCCCGCATCCGTTACGCCGAACGGGCCATGCCCCTGCTGACCGCCCTGATGGAGCGGTTCGGCCGGGAACGGCCCTTCGACGGGCTCGGCATCGCCGCCTGCCTGCACATCACGGCCGAAACCGCGATGCTGGTGCGGTTGCTGCGGGCGGGCGGCGCAGCCGTCTCGCTCGCGGCCTCCAACCCGCTGTCGACCCAGGACGACATCGCGGCGGCGTTGGCCGTCAGGTACGGGATAGCGGTCTTCGCCCGGGCCGGGGTCGACCGGCGCGGCTACTACCGTCATATCGAGCTGGCCCTGGCCGAGCCGCCGGCCGGACCCGGTAACCCGAACCTGGTCATCGACGACGGCGGTGACCTAGTCAACACGCTGCACACGCGGGCCGCGGCGCTGCTGCCTTCAGTCCTGGGCGGCTGTGAGTCGACCACCACGGGCGTGATCAGGCTGCGCCGGATGGCCGCCGAGGGCGCGCTCGCGTTCCCGGTAATCGCGGCCAACGACACCGCCACCAAGCGCATGGTGGACAACACCTGCGGGACCGGGCAGTCGGCGATCGACGGCATCCTGCGGGCCACCAACACGCTGCTGGCGGGCAAGACCGTGGTGGTGGCCGGGTTCGGGGCCAGTGGCCGCGGGGTGGCCGAGCGCGCCCGCGGCTTCGGCGCTCAGGTGATCGTTACCGAGACCGATCCGGTCCGGGCGCTGGACGCGTCGCTGCGCGGCTTCCGCGTGCTGCCGATGGCCCAGGCCGCACCGCTCGGCGAGGTGTTCGTCACCGCGACGGGATCGGTGGACGTGATCGCCGCCGAACACCTCGCCGCCATGCGCGACGGCGCGATCCTGGCCAACGCGGGGCACTTCGACGTGGAAATCGACGTGCGGGCGCTGGCCGGGCTCGCGGTGGCCGTGCACCATGACGTGCGGCCGCACGTCGATGCCTACGACCTCGGCGACGGCCGGACCCTCCTGCTGCTGGCCGAAGGGCGGGTGGTGAACCTGGTCGCGGCCGAAGGCCATCCGCCCGAGGTGATGGACCTGGCCTTCGGCATCGAGGCACTGGCCCTGGCCTGGCTGGCCGGGAACACAGACAAGCTCCCGGCCGGGGTGCACGAGGTGCCCGCGGACATCGACGCCGAGGCGGCGGTCCTGGTGCTGGCCACCACGGGCACGTCGATCGACACGCTCACCCCCGCCCAGCTGTCCTACCGGGAGTCCTGGCGCATCGGCTCCTGAGGATTTCTCGGGTTCAGGCTTGGCTTCCGGCCTGGGCGGGCACCCCGATGGACACGGTGCTGCCCTTACCTGGGCTGCCCGTACCTGGCCCGCCGTTTTCCGGGGCGCCGGGGGACGGCGGCCGGGACAGGAACATCCAACCGACCAGCCCGATCGGGTACACGAAGTAGCCCCACCGGGTGGCGGGCGCCAGCGTGAACATCACCGTGAGCCCGAGCGCCAGGCGCCACGCCGCGGCCCGCGGGC
>JBAUAY010000294.1:0-2573 GCA_049676235.1 Streptosporangiaceae bacterium | reverse complement strand
GGTGGGCGCTGCGCAAGGGCCTGCAGGTGCTTGGCACCGGCGACTTCACGCACCCCGCGTGGGCGGCAGAACTAAGGGAAACCCTCGTCCCGGCGGAGCCCGGCCTGTTCCGGGTCCGGCCGGAGCTCGAGAAACGGCTCCTCCGCGATTCCCCGGCTACCTGCGCCGGCACCGTCCGCTTCATGCTCTCCGTTGAGATATCCACGATCTACCGGCGCGGGGAGCGGACCAGGAAGGTCCATCACCTCATTTACGCGCCGAGCTTCGATGCCGCGGACCGGATCACCGCCGCGCTGGCCAAGATCGGCAACCTGGCGTCGGACGGCAGGCCGATCCTCGGCCTGGATTCTCGCGATCTGCTGGACATCACGCTTGCGGCTGATCCGGGCTGCTTTCTCGTGCCCGCCCACGTCTGGACGCCGTGGTTCGCCGTCCTCGGCTCAAAATCCGGCTTCGACGCGGTGCAGGAATGCTACGCCGACCTGGCCGGGCACATCTTCGCGGTGGAGACCGGCCTGTCGTCGGACCCGGCGATGAACTGGGCCTGTTCGTCGCTGGACTCGTACCGCCTGGTCAGCAACTCCGATGCGCATTCGCCGCCCATGCTCGGCCGCGAGGCCACCGTATTCAACACCGATCTCGACTATTTCGCCATGGCGGCGGCCCTGCGTACCGGGAACGGCCTCGACGGCACGATCGAGTTCTTTCCCGAGGAGGGGAAGTATCACCTGGACGGGCACCGCAAGTGCGGTGTCCGGGTCGAGCCCGAGCAAACCCGTGAACTGGATACCCTCTGCCCGCAGTGCGGCAAGCCCCTTACCGTCGGCGTCCTGCACCGGATAGCGGAGCTGGCCGACCGCCCGGCGGGCTTCCGGCCGCCTGGCGCCGCGGGGTTCACCAGCCTGGTCCAGCTACCCGAGATCGTCGGCGAGTTGCTGGCCACCGGGCCGAAGAGCAAGAAGGTGGTCGGCGAGGTCGGCCGGCTGGTCGCCGCGCTCGGACCCGAGCTGAGCATCTTGCGGAAGGCCCCGCTGGATGATCTCCGCCGCGCGGGCGGGTCGCTGCTCAGCGAGGGCATCGCCCGGCTGCGGCGCGGTGAGGTCATCAGGGACGCGGGCTACGACGGCGAGTACGGCACGATACGCCTGTTCCAGCCGGGTGAACTCCAGGGAGCGGCGCTCTTTACGGTGGACGGCCTGAGACCGGCCGGACCCGACAAGATTGATGCCGAACGGGCCCGGGTACCTCGCACCGGCTCCAGGCCCGAGCGTCGCGGGGTTGGCGCCGCGGCGCCTATTCCCGCGACGACGGCCCCCTCGCTCCTGGACGGGCTGGATCCCGAGCAGCGGGCCGCGGCCACCGCCGACGGGCCGCTGCTGATCATCGCGGGACCGGGAAGCGGCAAGACGCGCACGCTCACCTTCCGCATCGCCCACCAGATCACGGACCGCGGCCTGGCCGCCGGGAGCTTCCTGGCCATCACGTTCACCCGGCGGGCGGCCCAGGAGGTCCAAGACCGGCTGGCCGGACTGTGCGCGGGCAGGCCCACGGTGACCACGTTCCACGGCCTGGGCCTGCGGATCCTGCGCGAGCACCACGAGGCGGCTGGCCTCGGCCCGCGGTTCAAGGTCGCGGACGAGACCGTCACCGTCGCGGTCGCGACCGAACTGACCGGCTCCGAGCGGGACGGCCGCAAGCTGATCGCCGGGCTGGACCTGGACGCCAAGCTGGCGCTGCGCCGCGAACTGACCGCCCGCGACCTGGTGGACTTCGACGGGCTGGTCGAGATGTCAGCGGCCCTGCTCCGCGACGATCCGGCTATCGCGGCCGGCCTGCGCGCCCGCTGGCCGCAGGTCAGCGTGGACGAATACCAGGACATCGACGCGGTGCAGTACGACCTGCTCCGCATGATCAGCGGGGACGGCACCGGGCTGACCGCGATCGGGGATCCGGATCAGGCGATTTACCGCTTCCGCGGCGCCGACGTCGGCATCTTCGGCCGGTTCGCGGCGGATTTCCCCGGGGCCACCACGGTCGAGCTCACCAGGAACTACCGCTCGAGTCCGGCGATCGTGACCGCCGCGATGCAGGTCATAGCGCCGGCCACGCTGGTCCCTGGCCGGGCCGCGGTCGCGGTCCGGGGCGGTCCGGCAGGCGGCGTCACCCTCGACGAGGCCGCCGACGAGTACGCCGAGGCCGCCTGGATCGCCGCCACCATCGACCGGCTGCTAGGCGGCGCGTCCTTCCACAGCCTCGATAGCGGCCGGGCCGACGGACACGAGCACGGCAAGCTCGGGCTCTCGGACATAGCCGTCCTGTACCGCACCGACGCCCAGGCCGGCCCGCTCGGCCAGGCGCTGACCCGGGCCGGGCTGCCGTTCCAGAAGCGCTCGCACGACCTGCTCGCCCGGCGGTCCGGGGTGGCCGACATCGTGCGCGAGATGCGCCTGGTGCGCTCAGGTCCCGCCCCCGGCGGGGGCGAGCCCGGAGGCCTCCGGGATGATGTCGCCGGGCAGCCGGATGTCGCCGGGCGACTGGATGTCGCCGGACAGCTGGCGGGCGCGGTGCGAGCC
>JBAUAY010000293.1:0-3558 GCA_049676235.1 Streptosporangiaceae bacterium | reverse complement strand
GTCCAGGCTGATGCCGCCGATCGCGAACCAGGGGCGCGACGGCTTGGTCTGCGCGACGTGGGCCAGCAGCCCGGGGCCGGTCGCCGGACGTCCCGGCTTGGTCGGCGTGACCCAGACCGGCCCGGCGCAGAAGTAGTCGACGCCGGGTTCGGCCGCTACCGCGTCGGCCTGGGCCGGGCTGTGGCTGCTGCGGCCGATGAGCGGCCCCGGGCCGAGGATGCGCCGCGCGACCGGCACCGGCAGGTCATCTTGTCCTAGGTGCAACACGTCGGCTCCGGCGGCCAGCGCGACGTCCGCGCGGTCGTTCACGGCCAGCAGGCGGCCGTGCCGCTGGCAGGCGTCCGCGAACACCTCGAGCAGCGCGAGCTCCTCGCCCGCCTCCAGGCCCTTCTCCCGCAACTGCACGATATCCACCCCGGCGCCGAGGACGGCGTCGAGGAACCGCGCCAGGTCGCCCTGGGATCGCCGGGCGTCCGTGCACAGGTAAAGCCGCGCGCCGGCCAGCCGCGCCCGCAGATCGCTCGTCATCGGGCCATCTAATCAGGGCCTGGTCCCGCACCGTCCCGGCCGGCGCCGCGTCCGGCTGATATAAGGTGAATATTCGGAGACAATTCCGACCACGGGAGCCCCGCCGGGGCTGAGAGGGAGGCTGAGCGCCTCCGACCGTCGAACCTGATCCGGGTAATGCCGGCGAAGGGAGTGCTCTTGGCCGTTACCGCAGATGTCGTCGTCGCGGGCGGCGGCGTCATCGGCACCGCGATCGCCTGGCGGGCCGCCGCGGCGGGGCTCGATACCGTCCTGGTGGACCCGGCCCATGGCGACGCCGCGTCGCTGGTGGCGGCGGGGATGCTCGCCCCGGTCTCGGAGGCCCTGTTCGGCGAGGGCGCGCTGCTCCGCATCAACCTGCTCGCCGTGGCCAGGTTCGGTTCGTTCGCGGCCGAACTCGAGGAGATGACCGGCCACCGGATCGGCCTGCGCCGCGAGGGCACGCTGGCCATCGCCTACGACCCCGGCGACTACGCGGCGCTGATGCGGCTGACGGCGTTCCGCCGGTCCGCCGGGTTGGACGCCGAAGAACTAGACAGCCGGGCCTGCCGCAAGCTGGAGTCTTTCCTCACCCCGGATGTGCACGGCGGCGTGCTGTTCGCGGGTGACTGGTCGGTCGACAACCGGCGGTATGCGGCCGCCCTGCGTGCGGCGGCGGCGGCCGCCAAGGTGCGGATCGTGCGGGACCACGTGACCGAGGTGCTGACCCAAGACGACCGGGCCTGCGGCGTCCGGCTCGCGGACGGCGGTGAGATCGGCTCGGCTCAGGTGGTCGTGGCCGCTGGATGCTGGTCCGGCGCGATCGCCGGGCTGCCCGCGGAGGTACGAGCCGCGGTCCGGCCGGTCAAGGGCCAGCTCCTGCGGCTGCGGCACCCGGACGGGATGCCGCCCGTCATCAGCCACACGATCCGGGCTACGGTGCGCGGCGCGGACGTCTACCTGGTGCCGCGGGCAGACGGCGAGGTGGTCGTGGGCGCGACCCAGGAAGAACGCGGGCAAGACCGGACGGTGACCGCGGGCGCCGTGCACGACCTGCTGCACGACGCCATGAGCGTGCTTCCGGTGACAAGCGAGCTGATCCTGGCCGAGACGTGCGCCGGGCTGCGGCCGGGCACGCCCGACAACGGCCCGGTCGTGGGCGGGTTCGGCGCCGGGAATGGACAGGGCGGCCTGCTGCTGGCCACTGGCCACTACCGCAACGGCATCTTGATGTCGCCGGTGACCGCGGACGCCATCGTGGCCTGCCTCACCGGCCAGCCGCCCGCGGTGCAGTGGGAGCCGTTCACGCCCGGGCGCTTCCTGCCCGGCCCGGCCCGAAGGGAGGGAACGCGGTGAGCCTCCAGGTGAAACTCAACGGCGAGCCGTGCGAGCTGCCGGACGGCAGCACGATCGCGCAGGCGGTCGCCGAGCTGACCGCGGCGCCGGCCGGCGTCGCCGCCGCCCACAACGGCGACGTGATACCACGCGGCTCCTGGGCCGCCACGCCGCTTCGCGACGGCGACGAGGTAGAGGTCGTTACGGCCGTGCAGGGAGGATTACGTGACCGATACGGATCTGCTGAGCCAGAAGGCGGCTGGTTCCGAGCCGTGGGTGCTAGCCGGCCACGAGCTGAGCTCGCGGCTGATCCTGGGTACCGGGGGAGTGCAGAGCCTGGAGGTGCTGCGGCGGGTGGTTGACGCCTCCGCGACCGCGCTCACCACCGTGGCCATGCGGCGGGTCACATCCGGCGGGGAAGGCTCGCTGCTCGGCCTGCTGCAGGAGGCTGGGGTACGCATCCTGCCGAACACGGCCGGCTGCCACACCGCGAGCGAGGCCGGGCTGGTGGCCAGGCTCGGCCGGGAGGCGCTGGGCACGGACTGGGTCAAGCTTGAGGTGGTGGCCGACGACCACACCCTGCTGCCGGACCCAGTCGAACTGCTCGACGCGGCCCGGATGCTGGTCGCCGACGGGTTCGTGGTCCTGCCTTACACCAACGACGACCCCGTCCTGGCCAGGCAGCTCGAACGGGCTGGCTGCGCGGCCGTCATGCCGCTCGGCGCGCCGATCGGGTCCGGCCTGGGCGTGCGCAACCCGCACAACATCGCGATGATCGTCGAGCAGGCGAGCGTCCCGGTCATCCTGGACGCCGGGATCGGGACGGCCAGCGACGCGGTCTTCGCGATGGAACTGGGCTGCGACGCGGTCCTCATCGCCTCGGCCATCACCCGCGCGGCCGAGCCGGAGCGCATGGCGACCGCGATGCGGCTGGCCGTGGCGGCCGGGTACGCCGCCCGGACGGCCGGGCGGATCCCGCGCCGCTGGCACGCCCGCGCGTCCAGTCCGGTGGACGGCCGGCCGGAGCTGCCGGCGTGAGCGTCCCGCGGGTGCTCACTATTGCCTCGTCCGACTCCGGCGGCGGCGCCGGCATCCAGGCGGACCTGAAGGCCTTTGCCCGCTGCGGCGCGCACGGCATGTCAGCGATCGTCGCGCTTACCGCGCAGAACACCGTGGACGTCCGCGCCATCCACGAGGTCCCGCCGGCGTTCGTCCGCGCGCAGATCGACGCGGTCCTCGACGACATCGGAGCCGACGCGGCCAAGACCGGCATGCTGTTCTCTGCGGCGCTGATCGAAGCTGTCGCCGGAGCGCTCGCGACCCGGGACCTGCCATTGGTGGTGGATCCGGTCATGGTGGCGAGTTCCGGGAGCAGGCTACTGCTCCCGGACGCCATCGGGACCCTGGTGGCGCGGCTCTTTCCGCTGGCCACGGTAGTGACTCCCAACCTGCCGGAAGCGCAGGCGCTTACCGGCATGACGACCGAGGACCGCGCGGTGCTGACCGAGTGCCTAGTCGCGATGGGGGCACGAGCGGCCCTGGTCACCGGGGGCCACGGCACCGAGCCGGTGGACCACCTGTTCGACGGATCGCGGCACATGGCCATCCCGGTCGCCCGTCACGGCGTGGCGGCGACGCACGGCGCCGGCTGCACCCACTCGGCGGCGCTCGCGGCCGGACTCGCGGCCGGGTTGCCGC
>JBAUAY010000292.1:0-7401 GCA_049676235.1 Streptosporangiaceae bacterium | reverse complement strand
AGCAAGGCCGCGTAGCTGGCGGCCGCGGCCACCAGATCGCTCTCGTTGACCGGCATGGGCCGCACCTGCGCCGGGGCCGAGCCCAGCGCCTTGGTGAGGTGGGTCAGGTTCCGGTCGGGGTCATCAGACGGAGCCACGCGCTCGTCCACCTGGTAGATGACGGTCGCGTCCCACGGGACCGTCTGCGACGCCAGCTCGGCGAACATGGCCCAGGGGGTGTGCCCGCCGCTGACCGCGAAGTGGAAGCTGCCGCTGGCCGCAACCGCGGCGCGGGCGCGCTCGGCCACGAATGCCGCGCCGGCCCGAGCTACGGCACCGGGATCGGCCAGAATTTGGAGTTCGTGGTGCATGTCGCTCCCTAATGCATGTTTAGGGGATGGATTCGGAATCAGAGACTGTCCTCCTGCGCTCACGCCCTCCACCCACATCGCTTTTGATCTCCGTACATCTGAAATTTGCCCAACGGTAATTTGGCTGTCGCATGCCGGTGTCCTAGGTGCCATGTGTTCGGGTCACGCTCAATATCATCATCGCGCGGCCTCACAGCGCATCACGCGGGTGGCTTTCCTGCCGATCTTTTCGGAGATAGCAGACGATCTTTCCGGAGACAGCAGATCCGCATGGCCGCGTACTCGGCCGGGATCAGGAGCGAGCGGGCGTACTCGGCAGTACCGGCGGGTTGGCCGGGACGGTCAGCACCGGCCAGGCAGACGGGGGCCGTATGCGAGTCCCGCCACCAGCGTGCGGCACAACGCCACTGAGCGCCTGGTTGCCGACATGGGAGCGGCTCCGCCAGCAGCTGGGCGTCGCCCTCCTTGGCTGCATCCGTAAGACGTCGCCTACTCGCCGGTAAATCGGAATTCCGCCTGCCATGGACCGTCCACGTGGACAACTTCCCAGTAGCGTTCGGCGATGCGCTCCGGGTCAAAGGAAGTACCTGCAACTATCTGCCCTGCGATCGTCAGTGTGGCCACGCGGATGCCGTCCGGTCCCAGGTCAGCGCCGAGCATTGTCGCGGCCGACCGGAGGGCCGCCTTGCCGAGGGAAACGGTCGCAAGGGCCGGGATCGGGTGGTCGGCGAACCCGCCCCCGGTGACGAGGATGGTCCCGAAGCCGGCAGCCCGCATGGCCGGGGCAGCCACCTGCGTGACGACGATGGCGCTGATGACATCTACTGAATACGCCGTCTGGAGGTGGGCGACACTCGAGCTCAGCAGCTGGTCTGGAGCTCCCATGACGGCGTTATAGACGATGACGCCCGGTGCGCCATTTCCGAGGTAGAGCTCCCTCATTCGGGCGCCCAGGGCATCGGGATCGCTGGCATCGGCCGCGATGGTATTGATCTTGGCACCGGTATCGGCCAAGGTGCCCGCGAGGTCGCCGAGGCCGTCCGCGCTACGCGCCACCAGGGTTATCCGGTAGCCGCCCACGGCGAAGCGACGTGCGACGGCCATTCCAAGGCCAGGCCCCGCGCCGACCAGCAGAAGGTGGCGGCCATCGACTGAGCCGGCACCTGCGGCCTCGGCGAGGTCAGCGATCGTGCTTCCTCGGCTGCCAGGGTCGCCTACTCGCTCGTTCGGCATGGGTGCCGTTCCTTTCGCGTCGACCGCCTCGGAGAGCGGCTCGGCCTGGTGGTTCTGTCGAGCCCCTGACCTCGCGGAATCATTCAGGTTGGCAGACAAGGTTGCGGCCGGGTCAGCCAAGCCCGACGACGCATCTCCTCCGGACACAGCTGTGCGGTGGTTCTCCGCTGCCTGATCGAGCCTCACCCGATCCGCAGCCGAGAGGACTGACCGACTTATTCGCAAATGCTACATCTCCGTCGAGGACTGCTACTCGTAGTTATCCTTTGCCGGCGGGAAGGAGGTCGACTGGACGCCTCACTGGGGTGGCTCGATGAGGTGGGCACAGCGCGTAGCCGCGGACAGGACGCCGGGGTCCCCGCTCCGGGCGTAGACGTCCAGAACGGTGTCGGTCAGCTTGATGACGTGTTCGTCGCCGTGCCGTACGGCTAGCGCCATGAGCCGGCTCGATGGAACATCGAACCGGCTCTGGGCGGGTCGATGGAACATCGAGCCGGCTCGCCGCGGCGTCGGGGCCGGTGCGGACCGGTGCGGGACCGGTGCGGGACTTAGGCAACATCGCTCTGTCGGGTACAGAGCCACTTCATGTGATGTCCACGGTGCGGCCAGGGGCGGGGCGCGAAGCCGGGGGACGCACGGGACAGGTGTGGCTAATCTGGCGTATCCGCCGTGACCGGATGCCCGGCATCCCATTTTTGCTCGATGCGGCCGAAGTGCCAGACGGACAGGGCGATGGCCCAGGTCACCACGAATACCCCGACGATGACGAAGCCGGCGGTGTTGATGTTGAAGCTCGCCAGGAACGACCAGAACGACCCGTTCAGGTTCGAGTTCTGGGCGAGCAGGCCCAGCAACTCGATCGCGCCGATGAACACCGCGACGAACACCGACAGGCCGGTGATGGTCATGTTGTAGTACACCTTGCGGACCGGCTTGGCGAACGCCCAGTCGTAAGCGAAGTTCATGAAGCAGCCGTCAGCGGTGTCGAACAGGCTCATCCCGGCCGCGAACAGGATCGGCAGCGACAAGATCGCGTAGAACGGCAGGCCGCCGGCCACGGCCGTGCCGGCCAGCACCAGCAGCGCGATCTCGGTGGCGGTGTCGAAGCCCAGGCCGAACAGGAATCCGATCGGGTAAATCTTCCAGGGCGTGTCAACCCGGCGGGCCAGCGGGCCGAGGAGTCGGTTCATCAGGCCGCGCTTGTTCAGTTGCTCCTCGAGCGCCTCGTCGTCATACGCGCCGCGCCGCATCTCCCGGAACACCCGGACGATCCCGGTCAGGATGACGATGTTGAACGCGGCGATCAGGAACAGGAAGAACCCGGACACGCAGGTCCCGACGACGGTGGTGATGCTGTGCAATCCGGAATTGCCGTTCCTGACCTGATCATCCAGATCGCGGATGCCGAAGTTCAGCAGCACCGCGAGCGCGAACACCACACTGGAGTGGCCCAGGGAGAAGAAGAACCCCACCGAGAGCGGCCGCTTGCCCTCATTCACCAGCTTGCGGGTCGTGTTGTCGATCGCCGCGATGTGGTCGGCGTCGAACGCGTGCCGCATGCCGAGGGTGTAGGCCAGCGCCCCGGTCCCCAACCCGAACACCGTCGTCTTGCTGATGTGGTAATGGCCGCCCATCGCGGCCGCCAGCATCCCCCAGCCCAGCACGTGCAGCCCGATGACCGCGACGACCATGCCGCCGAAGCGGGCCCACTCCGCCGGGCTCAGGGCACGGCGGATCTTCGCGAGGCGGGCGCGCGGATCGGGCATACGGTCACCTTCCTGCAAGGGAAGTCAGGTCAGCCCAGTCTAGAAGTAACTGCAACTTAGTCGCAATAACGCATAGGACGCATCTGATGGTCGGCCGGGTCAGGGAACGGCAGGTCAACCCGAGGTCGCCGGGGGCGCGGGCTCAGCTGGTGACGTCGGCCGAGGTGAAGCGGGCCCAGGCGAACGAGCAGAAGAGCAGCGCGTAGACCGCGAACGACAGCAGCCCGTGGAGCAGGGTGGAGGTATCGACGGGCGCACGCAGCAAGGCGTCGAAGGAGAGCCACCAGTGGGTGGGCAGGTACGGGCCGACCGCCGCGAGCTGCGGCACGTTGTCGACCACCTCGCTGGCCACCACGAGGATCATGACGGTAGCGATGGCCCCGATCGCGTGCTCGGTCATCGTCGAGATGGCCAGCCCGATGGCACCGAGTGCGGCCATCGCGGCCGCGACGTACAACGTGACGAACAGCAGCCTTAGGAGTCCGTCCGGCAGCGAGACCGTGGTTCCGGACAGCAGGGTCACCGGTCCGACCGGGAACAGCGCGGCACCGACGACCAGGGCCACCGCCGAGACGATGAACGTCGCGCAGAGCCCGAACGTCACGATGGCGCCGTACTTCACCGCGAGCAGCCTGGTCCGCCCGGCAGGCACCGCGAGCAGGTAACGCAGCGTGCCGTAACCGGCCTCGCCGGCCACCGAATCCCCCGCTACCACCGCCACCACGACCGGCAGGATAAGGATGAGCAGGGTACTGAGCGCGATGAAGGTGAGGAATACGCCGTTGCCTGCCAGCTGGTTGAAAAACGCCGCCCCGGGCCCGTTGCCGTTGCCGCCTTGGGGATGAGGCGCCGCCAGGCGCAGCGCGATGCCGATGACGAGCGGGAAGACGGCGGTTACGGCGAGCAGCAGCAGGTTCCTCCGGCGCAGGAAAACCAGCCGGAGCTCGGCCGTGAAAAATCTTAGGTAGGCCCGAACGGGCCGTGGTGCGTGCCCGACCGGAACCGACACCTCAGCCGCCGACATCGAAGCCCTCCCCGGTGAGGCCGACGAACAGGTCTTCCAGGCTCGGTGAGGTGACCGCGAAGCCGCGGACTCCGATCCCGGCGTGGACGAGTTCGGCGCAGACCTGCTCCGGCGACGCGTCGCCGAGCAATGCCGTCACTTGGAGCGTTGCCCCGGGGGACGCCTCCGGCTCGGCGTCGCCCGAAACCCCGGCCGTAGTCGCCTGCGCGTCGGCCAGGCCCAGCCCGGTCAGCACCTTGGCCGCCGCCTCCGGGTCGGCGGTCTGCACCGTGACCCGGACGGCCCCGGTCCGCCGCAGCTCGGGCAGCGATCCCTGGAAGACCAGCCGCCCGGTCCGCATCACGCCGACGTGCGTGCAGATCTGCTCGACCTCGGCGAGCAGGTGCGAGGAGACGAACACAGTGGTGCCGTCGGTGGCGATCTGCCGGATCAGCGCGCGCACCTCGCGGGTCCCCTGCGGGTCGAGCCCGTTCGTCGGCTCGTCCAGGATGATCAGCTCACGGGGGCGCAGCAGGCCCGCGGCGATGGCCAGCCGCTGCTTCATGCCCAGGGAGTAGTTGCGGTACCGCTTCTTCGCCGCCGTGAGCAGGCCCACCCGGTCCAGGGCCTCCTCGATCCTGCCCCGCGCCGTCCGCGGGTCGGCGGTACGGTCGACGGCATCGTACCTGGCCAGGTTGTCGAGGCCGGTCAGGAACGGGTAGAAGGCCGGGCCTTCGACCAGTGAGCCGACCCGGTGCAGCACCCGGGTGGCGCCGGCCGGCATCGGCACCTCGAGCAGCGCGGCCTGGCCTGCGGTCGGGAAGGCCAGGCCGAGCAGCATCCTGATCGTAGTGGTCTTGCCTGATCCGTTCGGGCCGAGGAAGCCGTAGACCGAGCCGTCCGGCACGGCTAGGTCGATGTGATCGACGGCGAGCTGACCGCCGCGGAACCGCTTGGTCAGCCCGGTGGTCGAGATCGCGGTCAAGGTGTCCCTGCGGACGCGCCCGAGGCCGCCGCCGCGTAAAGGACGCTAGGCTCGACCGCGCCGATCAACGTGCTGCCCTGATCTGTCATCAGCACCGAGACCAGGCCGGTCCGCAGCAGCCGACCGCTGCCCCACGCGCCGTGCACCTTGGTCGCCGACGCGAGCAGGGTACTCAGCACGGCGGAACTGTCACCGGCGCTGCTATTGCCGCCGGGACCGGCCGAGGAGCCGGGCGCCGGAGCACCCGGGGTCAGCGCGGACGACGGCAGCTTGAGGACGGTCAGCCAGCCGGATCCGATCGACGAAACCCCGGAACTCGCGTCACCCGTGGCTTCGCGTCCACCGCTGGCCAGGTTGACCTGGGTGACCGTTGCTCCTGGCGGCGGGGTGAAGCTGAGATCGGCCGGTGCCGGGGTCACGAACTGGATGGCGGTGTAACCGACCTGGAAAGCGGGGCTGCTCGCGCCGCGGGCGAAGACCTGCAGCCGGAGCGGCACGCTGTTGCGGCCGTCGATGTCGATCTGGACCTGGCCGATCAGCGACCTGGCGTCCTTGGGCGCGAGAACCAGCGCGTAGGCGGCCTGCCCGGCCACCGTCACGTTGCTGGCCACGCTGACCGTAGTGGTCGGCCCGACCGCGGCCAGCACCTGCTGGGCCGCCTGCTGCGGCGTCAGCGGCTGCTTCGGTACTGCCTGACTTGGCCGGGCGGCCGAATGCGCCGGGAGCGTGAACTTAGTGACCTTGTTCAGGGTGCTCTGCCACAGCCAGGCGGTGCTGCCGTCCCTGATCACGTCGCTCTCGCTCAGCGACTCCGGGACGGCCAGCCGGAAGTGCCCAGGGCTTGAGTACCACACCCGGACCGTGTGTGACCCGGTGAGCAGCGACGACAGCGACGTGGGGTCCCCGGTGGCGGGCAGGGCGGGCAAGCCGAACGAGGAGGTCTCCACCACCGTCCCGGTCAGCGGCGGGGTAGCGGAGTCCGCCACCTCGGCGAGCAGTTGAGCCGGCGTGCGCGCGGGCAGCCCGGGCGCGGCCTGGGCCACGGAGATCAGCGCCCCGGCCATGACCCCGCCGGTGATGACCAGCGCGCCGGCCGGAACCGCCCACCTGGCCCGTCTGGAAAGCCTGGATACCTGAACCATGACACCTCACCCGCTATCGGAGCGTACCCGCTGAGCGGGTGCGCTGCTCGCAGGGCCTGCCCCCGAATGCCGACCCTGATTGCGCTTGCCTTAACAGTGCCGCGTGGCCGCTGTGAGCACCCTGAGAGGCCGGTCCCAGAACCCGGATCAGTGGGTCACACTGGGACCGTGCGGGTGCTCGTGGTAGAAGACGAACGGCGGCTCGCCTCGGCGGTGCGCCGCGGTCTGACCGCCGAGGGGTTCGTCGTCGATGTCGTTCACGACGGCGTGGACGGCCTGCACCTGGCCCGGGAGGGCGAATATGACGCCGTGGTGCTCGACTTGATGCTGCCCGGCTTGTCCGGCTACCAGGTATGCGAACGGCTCCGGGCCGAACGGAACTGGGTGCCGGTGCTCATCCTGTCCGCCAAGGACGGCGAGTACGACCAGGCCGACGGGCTCGACCTCGGCGCTGACGACTACATGACCAAGCCTTTCTCCTACGTGGTACTCGCGGCCCGGCTGCGCGCGCTGTTGCGCCGGGGTGCTAGGCCGCGCCCGGCGGTGCTGGTGGCCGGTGACCTGCACCTGGACCCGGCCGCCCGGACCGTCCGCCGGGCGGACGCGGACATCGAGCTGACCGCCAGGGAATTCGCGCTGCTCGAGTACCTGATGCGGCGGGCGGGCCAGGTGGTACCGAAGGCGGAATTGCTGGAACACGTCTGGGATCCGGATTCGGTCACGGACATGAACGTGGTCGAGGTCTATGCGGGATACCTGCGGCGCAAGATCGACGTGCCGTTCTCCAAGAACGCCCTGCAGACCGTGCGCGGGGCCGGGTACCGGCTCGCTGCTGACGGCGGCTGACCGTGACCGGCGAGCGGCACGGGCCCGCCCGGTGGTGGCGGCGGCGGAGCCTGCGGGCCCGGCTGACGCTCATCAC
>JBAUAY010000291.1:0-9480 GCA_049676235.1 Streptosporangiaceae bacterium | reverse complement strand
GCGGCAACCCGGGCGCCTGGCCCGGACGCGACGCCGGACCCGGTGCCGGTCGTGGCCGCGGGCCCGGCCGGGTCAGTCGCGGCTGCGGATCCGCCGCGGTGACCTGAGGCGCTGCGGTGACCTGAGGCGCTGCGGTGACCTGAGGCGCTGCGGTGACCTGAGGCGCTGCGTCAGGTACGGCGATATCAGCCTGCTCGCCCGCCGGGGTCGCCAGGAAACCGGTTTCGGTCTTGGCTGGGCGGAACCACCTGCCGGACTCGCCCGCCTGGGGCTCGGCGTCCGCCATGGGCGGGCCCCCGGCCTCTTTCGCGCCGGGCTCGGCACCCGCTAGAGGCTCAGGGTCTGCCCGAGGCTTCGCATCCGGCTCGGTAACGCTCTGCTCGGCGCCGCCCTCGGTGACGCGCGGCTCAGCCTCGGGTGCCATCCCCGTACCTGGTTCGGTGTCAGCATCCCAGGTGATGTCCTCGCTGCCGCCGGAGCCAGTGTTCAGGTCCTCGGCGAGTGACCTCGCGCTCCCGTCGTCGGTGGCGGGTAGGGATGGCACGCGATTAAAATACAGGTCTGGCCTAGCCCTTCACACAAACAATCGCGTTGTGCGCAAGTGCCCCGCTCCTTGCCTGTGCCAGTACAACGCCCCATTCGCCGTGCCTGCCCAGGTAGCCGGCTATGTGCGCCCGGTGGCGGCCAGCTCGCACATCGCTTATCCGTAAGACTTCATGGCGTCTGTCTCACATCTCTGGCCACGATCCATCGATGGGCTGTGCGGGCGGCGGCCTGCTCAAGATCAAACGATCCCGGGCCGTGCCGGGTCCAGGTGGCGGCACCCCGCGGGCCTCAAAATGTCAGACCCACGCGCTATCTTCGAACAGACATCGAAAACAACTGGACATCTGAACGAATTTAGGTTCGAATAGATAGACCAGCGCCGGCCGGGTGAGGTGGGAGGAAGCGTCTCGCCTGGCCGGGCCAGAGGAGGAGTTGAAGAGCGATGGTGAACACAGCGGAGATGCGGATGGGCCTGGGTGACGTGAGCCCACGGCATCCCGGGGTGGCGCCGACCGTGCTCAGCATGCTCCAGTCCGCGCGGCGGGGGCTCGCGGAGGCGGCCGACGAGTCGGCGCCAGGCGCCCGGTATGTCACGGCGCATCTGGCGGCGCTGCGCGCCGCGGCGGCAGTGGTGGCAGCTCGCGGCGAACCGCGGTCGCGGCGCAGGAAGCCGCACAGCGTGTGGGAGCTGCTACCCCAGGTCGAGCCGGCCCTGACCGAGTGGGCCGCGTTCTTCGCGGCCGGGGCGAGCAAGCGCGCGGCTGCCGAAGCCGGGCTGCCGCGCGCTGCGTCGGCCCGCGAGGCCGATGACCTGCTGCGGGACGCGGAGACCTTCCTGTCACTGGCGGAGACTGCGCTCGGCGTTGAGGTGCAGTCTCCGCTCCCGCTCAGGCCGGCAGGCTAGAGGTTCAGAACCCGTCCATCGCGCCACGCGAGTCGGCGTCAAGCACGCCCCAGCTGATGAGCTCTTCGGTGAGGTCAGAGGGGGACTTGTCGTAGATGACCGCGAGCGAGCGGAGGTCCTCGTGCCGCACGGAAAGGACGCGGCCGTTGTAGTCGCCCCGCTGGGCCTGGATGGTCGCGACATAGCGGGCGAGCGGGCCGACCTTGTCCTTGGGCAGCTGGCCCATGCGCTCCAGGTCGATGACGAGCTTGGGCGAGGGCACCAGCGGGGTAGGAGCGGCGTCCCCGGGCAGCAGCTCGGATACCGGGACCCCGTAGAACTCGGCCAGCTCGGCGAGCTTCTGGACGGTCACGGACCGGTCGCCCCGCTCGTAGGAACCTACGACGACGGCCTTCCAGCGGCCGCGGGACTTCTCTTCAACTCCGTGCAGCGAGAGGCCCTGCTGCGTGCGGATGGCGCGCAGCCGCGCGCCAAGGGTCTTGGCGTACTCAGATGGCATTCTTTCCTCGGTTCCCGGCCAGTCGTCGCTTACGGTAACGGTTACGCTCAGTGACGGTAGGCGGCGAGCGCTATAAGGTCAAGCCGAATGGCAAAAACGGGCTTAACTCGGCCGGTAACTGACTAGCACTCGCGGATCACCATGTACCCTCCGCCGGCAAGTGAGAACCCAGATGAGATCGGGTTTCCCGTCGCTGCGGGCATATTGCCGCCGTATGGTCAACTCTCGTCATGTTCTGATGGCGTCTGTCCTATGTGACGTAAATCACATACCGCCCGGCGCGGCCCAAAGCGTCCAGGGCCGGTGGTAACTCCCCGTATGATCATCAACGAAGACATCCTTTAAGGACCGTCCGGTGAGGCGGGGAAGGAGGTCCGTTCTATGTGCGCGGCCAGCAATCCGGTCGCGGGGCGTGATGGCCTCGCGGTCCTCGATGCCGAGGAGATCAGGCGAGCGCTGACCAGGATCGCCCACGAGATCCTGGAACGGACGCACGGTGGTGACGGGGTCATCCTGCTCGGCATCCCGACGCGCGGGGTGCCGCTCGCGCGCCGCCTCGCGGGGCGCATCGGGGAATTCGAAGGGCTCAAGGTCCCTTGCGGCTCGCTTGACGTGACCATGCACCGGGATGACCTGCGACTTCACCCCGCCCGTGCCCTGGGCCGCACCGACCTTCCGCCGGGCGGCGTAGACGGCAAGACGGTCGTCCTGGTCGATGACGTGCTGTACTCGGGCCGCACGGTACGCGCCGCGCTCGACGCGCTGAACGACCTCGGCCGGCCGCGGTCGGTGCAGCTCGCGGTCCTGGTCGACCGCGGGCATCGCGAGCTCCCGATCCGCGCCGACTACGTAGGCAAGAACCTGCCGACCTCGCAGCGCGAGGTCGTGCACGTCCTGCTGGCCGAGGTGGACGCGCAGGACAGCGTGACGATCAGCGACGACGGGAGGCAGCCGTGAAGCGTCACCTGATCTCGGCCGCTGACCTCAGCCGGGCCGACGCGCTGCTCATCCTCGACACCGCGGAGGAACTGGCCGTTATCGCCGACCGGCCGATCAAGAAGCTGCCCACGCTCCGCGGCCGGACGGTGGTCAACCTCTTCTACGAGGACTCCACCAGGACCAGGATCTCGTTCGAGGCGGCGGCGAAGCGGCTGTCCGCCGACGTGATCAACTTCTCCGCGAAGGGATCGAGCGTCGGCAAGGGCGAGAGCCTCAAGGACACCGCGCTGACGTTGGAGGCCATGGGCGCGGACGCGGTGGTCATCAGGCACGGAGCGTCCGGCGCGGCGCACCGGCTGGCCGGGTGGGTGCGAGGCAGCGTGCTGAACGCCGGGGACGGCACGCACGAGCATCCGACCCAGGCCCTGCTCGACGCGTTCACGATCCGGCGCAGGCTCACGGGGGGTTCCGGGGGGCCGTCGCCCCGGGGAAACACCGTGGGTCCGCGCGGCGCCGGGCTCGACGGCCTGCGGGTGACGATCGTCGGAGACGTACTACACAGCCGGGTCGCCCGGTCCAACGTGCTGCTGCTGAGCACCCTCGGTGCCGAGGTGACCCTGGCCGCGCCGCCTACGCTGCTGCCGCACGCCGTCGGCAGCTGGCCCTGCGCGGTCAGCTATGACCTGGACAGCGAGCTGCCGAAGAGCGACGTGGTGATGATGCTCCGGGTCCAGCAGGAGCGGATGACCGCCGCCTACTTTCCGAGCGTGCGGGAGTACAGCCGCAGATACGGGCTGGACGCAGCGCGGATGGCCAGGCTGCCCGAGCACGCCATCGTCATGCATCCCGGACCGATGAACAGAGGGGTTGAGATCGCGGCTGAGGTGGCGGATTCGGTCCGCTCGACGATCGTGGAACAGGTAGCCAACGGCGTCACCACCCGGATGGCGGTCCTGTACCTGCTGCTCGGCGGCACGGAATTCCCGGCGACGGAGTTCCCGGCGACCGAGTTCCCGGCGGTGGCCCGGTGACGGCCGGGAATCCGGCCGCCGCCGCGGAGAACCACGCCAGGTGGCTGATCCGGGGCGTCACGGTCGCGGGCGACGACGAGCAGGGGTTCCGCGTCACCGACATGCTGCTCGGCGGCGGATCCATCACCGCCGTCGAACCCGGGCTGGACCACTCGGGCGCCCGGGTGCTCGACGCCGAAGGCCTGATCGCCTTGCCCGGCCTGGTCGATCTGCACACGCACCTGCGCGAGCCGGGCCGCGAAGACGCGGAAACGGTGGAGACCGGGACCGCGGCGGCGGCCCTCGGCGGCTACACCACCGTGCACGCCATGGCCAACACTGACCCCGTGGCCGACACCGCCGGGGTGGTCGAGCAGGTCTGGCGGCTCGGCCGGACCGCCGGCCACTGCGATGTCCAGCCGGTAGGCGCGGTGACCTCCGGGCTGGCCGGCGCCAGGCTGGCCGAGCTCGGCACGATGGCGGATTCAGCCGCGCGGGTCCGCGTGTTTTCCGACGACGGCCGGTGCGTGTCCGACCCGCTGCTGATGCGCCGGGCCCTCGAGTACGTCAAGGCCTTCGACGGGGTGATCGCCCAGCATGCGCAGGACCCTCGGCTCACCGAGGGCGCACAGCTCAACGAGGGCGAGATGTCCGCGCGGCTCGGCCTGGCCGGCTGGCCCGCCGTGGCCGAGGAAGCCATCATCGCGCGCGATTGCCTGCTTGCCGCGCACGTGGGCTCGGCGCTGCATATCTGCCACGTCTCCACCGCCGGGTCTGTCGAGATCATCCGCTGGGCGAAGTCCAAGGGCTGGCCGGTCACCGCCGAGGTCACGCCGCACCACCTGCTGCTGACCGACAAGTTCGCGGCGGGCTACGACCCGGTGTTCAAGGTCAACCCGCCGCTGCGCACCGAAGCCGACGTGGCTGAGCTGCGGCGTGCCCTGGCCGACGGGACCATCGACTGCGTGGCCACCGACCACGCCCCGCACCCGGTGGAGGCCAAGGAAACAGAGTGGGCCGAGGCGGCGTTCGGCATGACCGGGCTGGAGACCGCACTCCGGGTGGTGCACCAGGCGATGGTGGATACCGGGCTGCTCGACTGGCCCGGAGTGGCTGACCGGATGTCGGTCCGGCCGGCCAGGATCGGGCGGCTGACCGGGCAAGGCATCCCGCTCGCGGCCGGCGCACCCGCCAACCTCACCCTGTACGACCCGGCGGCGCCCGCCGAGGCGGTCGCGCCGGCCGGTGCGAGCAAGAGCCGCAACAGCCCGTTCGCCGGGATGGAACTGCCCGGCCGGGTGGTGGCCACGTTCCTGCGCGGCACGCCCACCGTGCTCGACGGGAAGCTGGCCTGGCATGACAAGCACTGACATGGCAAGCACCGGCATGGCAAGCACCGGCATGGCAAGCACCGGCGTGACGCGCCCCGCCTTGCTGGTCCTGGAGGATGGCACCACGCTGCACGGGACCGCCTTCGGCGCGGAGGGTGAGACGTTCGGCGAGATGGTCTTCAACACCGGCATGACCGGGTACCAGGAGACCCTGACCGACCCTTCTTACTGCCGCCAGATCGTGGCGATGACAGCGCCGCACATCGGCAACACGGGGGTCAACGACACCGATCCCGAGTCGCGCCAGGTCTGGGTCAGTGGTTACGTGGTACGCGAGCCGGCCAGGCTCGCGTCAAGCTGGCGGGCCACCCGCGACCTCGGCACGTATCTCCAGGCCGAGGGGGTCACGGGTATCGCGGTCCGCGGCACCAGGCTGCTGACCAGACGGGTCCGCGAGTCCGGCGCCATGCGGGCAGCGATCAGCACTGTGGAGAGGGACCCCGGCCAGCTGCTCGAGCGGGTGCTCGCCAGCCCGGAGATGACCGGGGCTGACCTGGCCCGGGTGGTGAGCACACCCGAGCCGTACACCATCTGGCCGCCCGGCCCGGCCCGGTACCGCGTGGTCGCCGTCGACCTGGGGATCAAGGCGTCCACGCCGCGGAACCTCGCCGCCCGGGGCTGCGAAGTCGTGGTAGTGCCCGCCACCGCGACGGCCGAACAGATCCTGGCCGCCTCGCCGGACGGCGTGTTCTTCAGCAACGGCCCCGGTGACCCAGCTGCGGCCACGTACGCGGTGGACGCCATGCGCGGGGTCCTAGACGCGGGCGTCCCGGTGTTCGGTATCTGCCTGGGCAGCCAGATTCTCGCCCTGGCCCTGGGCCTGAACACCTATAAGCTCAGGTACGGCCACCGCGGGTTGAACCAGCCGGTGCTGGACCTCGCTACCGGCCGTGTCTACATCACCAGCCACAACCACGGCTTCGCCGCCGCGCTCCCCGGCGATGCGCACGGTCCCGCGGAAACCCACCATCCCGAGGAGGCGCGCGTTTCCGCCGGCACGCACGGGCCCGGCGAGGCCGTCGCCTGGTCGCACGTGTCAGCTCAGGCCCGGCGGCAGTTCGAGACGCCGTACGGCCTGGCGGTGGTCAGTCACGTCAACCTCAACGACGGCGTGGTGGAGGGCCTGCGGTTGCTTGAGCGCCCGGTGTTCAGCGTGCAGTACCATCCCGAGGCCGCGCCCGGCCCGCACGACGCCGCCGACCACTTCGACCAGTTCTGTACTCTGCTCGAGCGCGCCCGATGAGGCGGCCCACCGATTTGTCTGCAGTTTGCGGGGTTATAGCACCCAGAACTGCAGACAAATCCCGGACCTCCGCTCCAGGCGGGAGCGCGGAGCCCGCGCAGAACTTGGGGGCGAACCGTGCCGAAGCGTGAGGACCTGAAGTCGGTGCTGGTGATCGGGTCCGGGCCGATCGTCATCGGCCAGGGCTGCGAGTTCGACTACTCAGGTACCCAGGCGTGCCGGGTCCTGAAGCAGGAGGGTATCCGGGTCAGCCTGGTTAACTCCAACCCGGCGACGATCATGACCGACCCGGAATTCGCCGACGCCACCTACGTCGAGCCGATCACCACCGAGACGCTGGAGAAGGTCATTGCCATCCAGCGCCCCGACGCGGTGCTCCCCACCCTGGGCGGCCAGACCGCCCTGAACGCGGCCGTCGCCCTGCACGATTCGGGCATCCTGCGGCGGTACAACGTCGAGCTGATCGGCGCCAATATCGACGCGATACGGGCCGGCGAGGACCGCGAGCGGTTCAAGGAAATCGTCACCGGCCTGGGCGCGGAGGTCCCGAGCAGCCGCATCTGCCGCAACATCGACGAATGCCTGGCGGTCGTCACGGGACAAGCCGTCACGCGACAGCCCCTGACCGAACAAGAAGGCCTCGGGTATCCGGTGGTGGTGCGGCCCTCCTTCACCCTGGGCGGCCTCGGGTCGGGCATCGCCAAAAACGAAACAGATCTGCGCCGCATTGCCGGGGCCGGCCTGGACGCGAGCCCGACGCACCAGGTCCTGCTCGAGGAGAGCATCCTCGGCTGGAAGGAGTTCGAGCTCGAGCTGATGCGCGATTCCCATGACAACGTGGTCGTCGTCTGCTCGATCGAGAACATCGACCCGATGGGGGTGCACACCGGCGACTCGGTCACCGTCGCCCCGGCGATGACGCTCACCGACCGTGAGTACCAGCAGATGCGCGACACCGCGATCGCTATCATGCGCGCGGTCGGGGTGGATACCGGCGGCTGCAACATCCAGTTCGCCGTCGAGCCGCGCACCGGCCGCATGGTCGTGATCGAGATGAACCCGCGGGTGTCGCGGTCGTCCGCACTTGCTTCCAAGGCCACCGGCTTCCCGATCGCCAAGATCGCGGCGCGGCTGGCCATCGGCTACACCCTCGACGAGATCCCGAACGACATCACCGGCCAGACTCCCGCCTGCTTCGAGCCCGCACTCGACTACGTGGTGGTCAAGGTGCCGCGGTTCGCGTTCGAGAAATTCCCCGGCGCCGACACCACGCTTACCACCCATATGAAGAGTGTCGGCGAGGCCATGGCTATCGGCCGGAGTTTTGCCGAAGCCCTGCAAAAGTCGCAACGTTCGCTCGAGAGTAACCACGGCTCGTTCGGCTGGAAAAATCCTCCCGGGGATGCGGCGAGCTTGCTGCGTGACTGCGGGACGCCGCACGACGGGCGGCTGCCCACCATCCACCAGGCGCTCAGGGCCGGCGCCAGCCCGGCCGACCTAGCCGCCGTGACCGGCATCGATCCCTGGTTCATCGAGCAGATCCAGCACATCGAGGAGATCGCGGAGCAGGTCGCCGCCGCGCCCGCCCTCGACGCGGAGACGCTAAGAACAGCCAAGCAAAATGGCTTCTCCGACGCGCAGATCGCCGAACTACGCGGCACCACGGAAACCGTGATCCGCGAGATCCGCTGGGGGCTTGCCGTGCGGCCGGTCTACCACGCGGTGGATACCTGCGCCGCCGAGTTCGCGGCCCGCACGCCCTACCTCTACTCGACTTACGACGAGCAGAGCGAGGTGCCGGAGGGCACCACGCCCAAGGTGATCATCCTCGGCAGCGGCCCGAACCGGATCGGCCAGGGCATCGAGTTCGACTATGCCTGCGTGCACGCGTCGTTCGCGCTGGCCGACGCGGGCTACGAGACCGTGATGGTCAACTGCAACCCCGAGACCGTCTCCACCGACTACGACACCTCGGGCCGGCTGTACTTCGAGCCGCTCACCTTGGAGGACGTGCTCGAGGTGGTGCGCGCGGAACAGGCCGCCGGCCCGGTGGCCGGGGTGATCGTACAGCTCGGCGGGCAGACCCCGCTCGGGCTGGCGCGGGCCCTAGCGGCCGCCCGGGTGCCGGTGGTGGGCACCTCACCCGAGGCCATCCATCTGGCCGAGGACCGCGCCGCCTTCGCCCGCGTGCTGGAAAAGGCCGGCCTGACCGCCCCGAGGTACGGAACCGCCACCTCGGCCGAGGACGCGGTCGCGATCGCCCGCGAGATCGGCTACCCGGTGCTGGTGCGGCCCTCCTACGTGCTCGGCGGGCGCGGCATGGAGATCGTCTACGACGACGCCATGCTGCGGTCGTACGTGTCACGCGCGACCGAGGCAGGCCCCGGTCACCCGGTGCTGATCGACCGGTTCCTCGACGACGCGATCGAGATCGACGTCGACGCGCTCTACGACGGATCCGAGCTCTACCTCGGCGGGGTCATGGAGCACATCGAGGAGGCGGGCATCCACTCCGGCGACTCCGCGTGCGCGCTGCCGCCGATCACCATCGGCCGCAGCGACATCGCCGAGATCCGTGCGGCCACCGAGGCTATCGCCGCCGGGGTTGGCGTACGCGGCTTGCTGAACGTGCAGTACGCGCTGGCCGGGGGAGTGCTGTACGTGCTCGAGGCCAACCCGCGGGCGTCGCGCACGGTGCCGTTCGTCTCCAAGGCCACGGCGGTGCCGCTGGCCAAGGCCGCGGCGCGGATCATGCTCGGCTCTACCATTGCCGAGCTTCGCGCGGAGGGAATGCTACAGGCCGAGGGCGACGGCGGCGCACTGCCGCTGGACGCGCCGGTGGCGGTGAAGGAAGCGGTGCTGCCGTTCAGCCGGTTCCGCGACCTGGCCGGGCAGGGGGTCGACACCGTGCTCGGCCCGGAGATGCGCTCGACCGGCGAGGTGATGGG
>JBAUAY010000290.1:0-2509 GCA_049676235.1 Streptosporangiaceae bacterium | reverse complement strand
GCCTGCTTCACCAGATTCCACAGCTCTTCGACGTCCTGACGCTCGGTGGGCTCGGCTCCGATCGAGACCCGGACCGACCAGGTGCCGTCCAGAAGGGACGGTGTAACCAGAGTGGCGCCCGAGGCGTTGACCGAGTCCGCCCAGGCGAGCGTGTGCGCATTCAGCGCGTCGGCGTCAAGCACAGCGCCAGTGTCGGAGACGACGCCAGCGGGTTCGTGCCTGAGCACGACGGTCTGCAGGTTGACCCGGGCAAGGACACGCCAGCCGGGAGTCGATGAGACCTGCTCAGCGAGCCAGCGAGCGTTGTCCAGGTCCCGCCGTAGCCTGGCCCGGATGGCCTCAGCTCCGTCCAGCCGGAGGTGAAACCACAGCTTGAGCGCACGGAACCGTCGGCCGAGCGGGATGCCCCAGTCCTTGTACTGAGTCACCTCCCCGTCAACGGCGGAACGAAGATAGGACGGGTTGGTCGACATAACCCGGATCAGGTGGTCAGGGTCGGCGACGTACAGCAACGAGCAGTCCAGCACGGTGCCAAGCCACTTGTGCGGGTTCCAGGCCAGTGAGTCTGCGCCTTCGACACCGGCAACAAGCCAGCGCATCTCAGGCAGCAGCAACGCCGAGCCCGCCATCGCCGCATCGACATGCACCCACATCCCGTACTGGCGGGCCAGCGGGACGATCTGTGCGAGCGGGTCCACGGCGGTGGTGCCGGTGGTGCCGACGCTGGCCACGACGGCGGCCGGGCGCCGGCCGGCCGCCACGTCGGCCTCCAGCGCCGAGGCCAGCGCTTCGGGACGCATGGCATAGGTGACCGGGTCGACGGCCACGAACCTCAGGTTGTCCTGCCCGTAGCCGGCCAAGGCAACGGCCTTCGGGATCGAGGAGTGCGCGTGTTGTGTGGTGTAGACCGTCAGCGGCGCGCTCTCGGCCTGCATCCCGCCGCGTGTCTCTGAGTAGTTCGTCGCGCGCTCGCGTGCCGCAAGCAAGGCGACGAGGCACGCGCTGGAAGCCGTGTCCTGGATGACGCCCTTCCACCACTCGGGCAGCGCCGTCAGCTCGCGCAGCCACTCAACAACGACTTCCTCGACCTCCGTAAGCGCGGGGGCGGACTGCCACGTTATCCCGAGCGCTCCGAGCCCAGAGGCGGCCAGGTCGCCTAGCACGGAACTGAGGGAGGCGTTGGACGGGAACCAGCCGAAGTAGCGAGGGTGCTGAACCTGGGTCACGCCTGGCACGACGACGCCTTCGAGGTCGGCCAGCACCCGGCTGAACGGTTCGGCCTCCTCCGGCGCCCGACTCGGCAGCTTCCCCGCCACCTCACCCGGTCGCACCTGCGCCTGAACCGGCATCTGCGGAATCCGGGCCCGGTAGTCCGCAATCCAGTCGATCAGCTCATGACCAGCCGCCCGGAACTCCTCAGGACCCATATCGCATCTTCGCTTCCTCGCAGCCAGAGAGCCCAGATCCCCAAACGCTGCCCAGGCCCAGCACGTTACCTCGCACCGCCAGCACCTGCGGCATGACAGCGGACCCGGCACCGGCCTACCCGAGCAGGTTATCGAAACGTTCCTCACCTTTAGGCCGCTTCCGGAACCGGAACTGGCCGTCGTCGCCGGCCGGCGCGGCCGCATCGTCGGCTACCTGAACGGCAACGACATGTCGTCCCGTAGCATCGGCGGTGAGGACCCGCTTTACCTGTCGCAGGCCGAGGTGTACACGGGAAGCTGTGCCGTCGGCCCGTGTCTGGTCACCCCCGACGAAGTTCCCGACCCGAGCGAGTGGCAGATCAGCTTGAAGGTAGCGCGCAGTGGAGCCGACGTGTACAGCGACACCGTCAATGCGGGTGACCAGGTGATCACCGCCGCGACCGGGCTGGGTGAGCTTCACCACGTCGTGGGGGTTGTCGGTGCCCGGCGGCCGGAGGGGGGCGGCTGAGATGCTGGCCGTGCGCTGGCACGCTCGGGGTGACGTGCGAGTCGAGCAGGTGCCGCCGCCTCCGCCGCCGGGGCCGGGCGATGTACAGCTTCAGGTGAGATGGTGCGGCATCTGCGGTACCGACCTCGAGGAATGGCTGAGCGGGCCGGTGTTCATTCCGGCCGCCGAGCCGCACCCGGTCACCGGGGCGCGAGCGCCGCTCGTCCTCGGACATGAGTTCGCCGGCGTGGTCGCGGCGGTCGGCGATGGTGTCACCGGGCCGTTGCCGGGTCAGCGAGTCGCCGTTGACACGATCGTCTCCTGCGGCAGCTGCCATTGGTGCCGGCGCGGTGAACTGACCCGCTGCCCGACGCTGGGAGCTCTTGGCCTGCACGGCGATGGCGGGCTCGCGCAGCTGTGCAACGCGCCGGCCCGGATGTGCCTCCCGGTCCCGGACACGGTGGCCGACGATGAGGCGGCCCTGACCGAACCGCTCGCGGTTGCCGTCCGGGCGCTGCGCCGGGGCGGGCTGCGGCCGGGTGAGCGGGTCGCGGTGGTGGGGGCGGGCGCGGTCGGGCTGATGGCGGTGCAGGCG
>JBAUAY010000289.1:0-4473 GCA_049676235.1 Streptosporangiaceae bacterium | reverse complement strand
ATGCCTTCCCACTGGGGCCGGTAGGGCTTGGCGTGGTTGTAGTAGCCCTGGCACATCCACAGGAAGCCGGTGGTGAACCGCAGCCGCTGCCCGGTGTCGCCCCGGGTGACCTCGACGGTCCACCGGCGGTCCTCGGTGGACCAGCTGGCCGCGGCGACCCGGTGCTGGTAGCGGATGTACTGGTCGAGGTCGTACTCGTCGATGACTTCGTCGAGATAGGCGAGGATCTTCTCGCCCGCCGCGATCGACGGGCCGCGCCATGGCTTGAACCGGTAGCCGTAGGTGAACAGGTCGCTGTCGGAGCGCACGCCCGGGTACCGGTGGGTCCACCAGGTTCCACCCCGGTTGTCCTGGACATCCAGGATGACGAAGCTCCGGTCGGGGAACTGGTCCCGCAGGTGGTAAGCGGCGCCGATGCCGGAGACCCCGGCACCGACGATGAGGACGTCGACGTGACCGGCGTCCTGGATCTCCTCGGTGGGCTGGGCGGGAGCGGTCGTGGGTGCAGTTGTCATGGCTGGACCTCCGGGACGCACTGATGTTGACAATCCTAACTCCGACCCTTCCGTCAGCATTTGATCGATTTGGTGGCGTAGATGATGCAGCCGCGCATGGTCAGGGTCAAAGGCAGGTCCAGCGTGCGGGCCGCGACGGTCGCTTCCGCGTCGCTCATGCCGTGGATCCGCAGGAACCCGGCGGCATGGGCGGCGGTCGAGAGCGCGGCCCCCTGGCCCCCCGTCCGGCCGGGCGCGCAAAGACGGCACTGGTTCCTGTTGCTGCCGTTATGACCGCGTGAACATTCCGAGCCCAGTGGTGTTGTAGTACTCCAGCGTCACGCTCTTGGCGCGTGTGTCGCTGGCATCGGCGTTGAACGTCGCCGCGGTGATGCCGAGGGCATTCTCTCCGGTCGGGTAGAAGGCGGACAGGTTTCCTGACCAATGCTGCAGGACGTAATCATTCGGCCCGGGACCGATGAGCAGGTGCAGTGATGTCCCTTCGGATACGACCCGGATCGGTCCGTAGTAGGAATTGTCGTACGTTCCGATATAGAAGGCATCCGGCTCGGCCGGGACTGGGTGCTCTGGTGGTTTCTGGTCGGCCAGCACGCTGGGGTTGACGTACATGGGCGCGAAAACTATCTGCTCGTACCCGGTAAGCCAATCCTCCTGAACCGATCCTGCCTCGACATAATCAAGGAAGTAGGCGATGACCGATTCGGGCACGCCAATGGGCATGCCGTTGGTCAGCACGACGATGCCGAGGCCGGCGGAGGGCAGCAAAGTGAACGCTGTCGCGGCGCCCTGGTTGAATCCGCCGGAGTGGCTCAGGCGGAGACGGCCAGCGTAGTCGTATCCGACGTTCATGCCGAACCCGTAGAAGCCACTGCGGCTGATCGGTGTACTGGGCAGCGAGGACAGCGCGTGCGGCCGATGTGTCTGGCTAAGCGCATCGCCATCGATGACCGGATTCCCGTCCCAAGCGCCACCGGCGAGTTGCAGGATCAGCCAGTTGGCCAGATCCAACACGTTGGAGCTGGCGCCGCCGGCCGGGGCCTCGGAGTCGGCGTCCCGCGTGTACTTCTGCACCCACCGCTCACCGACCCGGACGTGCATCGCGGCCCGGTCGGCCTCCTGGAGGAAGTCGGAGTACCGGAAGCTGGACGCAGGCATGCCGACCGGCCCGAATAGAAGGTCGTCGGCCAGATCCGGCCACGACCGCCCAGCCGCGGCGGCAGCCGCCTCGGCGGCGGCCGTGAGGCCGAAGTTGGTGTACGCATATTCCGCCCGGAACGGATCCAGGGGCTCGAGCCGTAGCCGGCTCAAAATGTAGGCCTGGTCGTAGCCGAGGTCTTCGAGCAGGTCACCGCCATGATCGGGGAGTCCCGACACATGGGAGAACAGGTCGGCGTACGTCACATGCGCAGTGACGTAGGGATCGGCCAGCGCGAACGACGGCAGATGCGGCACGATCGGGTCAGTCCATTTCACGATTCCCTTGCCCACCGCACCAGCAACCACCGTGGACGACAGCGGCTTCGAGACCGAGGCGAGGTGGAACACCGTGCCGGGATCGACGCGGGCCGGCTGGTTGACGTCACGGACCCCGAAGCCGTTGGCGTACAGCAGCTTGCCGTCATGGACCACCGCGGCGGCCAGTCCGGGAACACCGGTTTTGGACAGGACGTCGTCAATGATCGCGTCGAGCTTGGCCACGGCCTCCGGGATCCGCTGCGGCGGTATGGGCACCAGCGACACGGCGTCGGGAGGGAGGGCCGTGGCGGGCAAGACCGGATCCGCGGGGGTCGCCATATTCACCGCTCCCGCTCCTCTCACTGAAGTACGAGCGAGCCCTGCTCGGCTCGAGGCTGACGTGGACGCCGCGCTGCCGACGGCGAGCAGCGTACACAGCCGAGCTTCAACAAACGGTGCTGCGCACCGTGCCATGGTCGTCAGCAGCGCGACCACCCGACGCGGCGGCCGCACTCAGGTAAAGAACCAAACGTCATATCCTTCCCAAACATACTAGGAACTGGCCATCCCCTGGAAGTACGGCTCGCGGTCGACAGGAGGACCTAGCCCGGCCTCAGTGACCGGCGCTCTGGCCGCCATCGATGTGCAGGATCTCGCCGGTGATGTAGGGCGACGACTCCAGGAAGAGAACGCCGTCGACGACGTCGCTGATCTGGCCGGGCCGTCCGAGCGGGGGAAGCCGGCCGCCGAGGTCGTCATGGCTTTCCAGCGGGTGCATCGAGGTCTGGATGATGCCCGGTGAGACAGCGTTGACCCGGATGCCGCGGGAGGCGTACTCGACGGCCAGCGACCTGGTGGCCGCGGCCAGGCCGCCCTTGGTCAGCGCGGCCAGCACTGCGGGCGTACCGGCGTTCGCGACCTCGCCGAGGGTAGCCATGACATTGACCACGTGCCCGCCGTATCGCGTCGCCATCTCGGCGACGGCGCGCCGAGTCAGCCAGAAGAATCCGGTGAGGTTGGCCTCGACGATCAGGGCGTAGTCTTCGGCGGTGTAGTCGGAGAACGGCTTGGAGATGAACGCGCCCGCGTTGTTGACCACAGTGTCGATCCGGCCGAACCGGCGGAGCACCGCGCCGATGATCCGGTCGGCGGTGCCGGACTCGGCGATGTCTCCGGCGACGGTGAGCAGGTCCGGGTCCTGCGACGGGCTAATGGTGCGCGCGCTGGCCACCACCGCCCACCCATGCCCCCGGTACCCGGCGACCAGGCCGGCGCCGATGCCCTGGGAGCCGCCGGTGATGACGGCGACCTTACCCGTCATGGTGCGGCCAGCGCCGAGGGTCCCGCCGGGTATGATCGCGGCTCGCATGGGGTGCTCCTAGCCGAAGGTGACCTCGGCGACGTCGGTGGCCAGTTCAGCAGTTTGCGGCCGAACGGACCCGGGTTTTCCCGATACTTTCAGGCCTCTACTGTGCGGCTTCCGGTCGCCATTCGCCCCCGTGAACACCCTGGCTGGTGCCCTGGTCCCCGGTTCCTGGCGTAGCATCCCGCGCGAGCCAGGAGCATGATGGCCAGGAGCTCACTGACAGGTATCACCGGCGACCTTCCTGCTAACAGGAGACACGCATGTTCGTTCCTAGCCTCCGCAAGTCGACCGGCCTGAGATGAAGGACGTGGTTGGCTCTGGGCTGCGCGGGCGGCGCAACGAATGCGCGAGACTGGACGGCCTGCTGGCGGGTGTACGAGCGGGTCGCAGCGCCGCGCTGGTGGTACGGGGCGAGGCCGGGGTCGGGAAGACCGCCTTGCTGGATTACGTGGCAGAGTCGGCCGCGGATCTGCGGGTGCTGCGGGCGGCGGGCGTGGAGTCGGAGATGGAGCTGGCGTTCGCCGCGCTGCATCAGATATGCGGGCCGGTGCAGGATCGTCTCGTGCGGCTGCCGGCCCCGCAGCGTGATGCGCTGGGGATCGCGTTCGGCCTTCAGGCGGGGCCGCCGCCGGACCGTTTCCTGATCGGCCTGGCCGTGCTGAGCTTGCTGGCCGCCGCGGCCGAGGACGGCCCGCTGGTGTGCCTGATGGACGACGCGCGGTGGCTGGACCGGGCGTCGGCGCGGGTGCTGGCGTTCGCTGCCCGCCGGCTGGTGGCCGAATCAGTGCTGATGACCTTCGCGGTGCGGGAGCCGGATGCCGACCTTGACGGGCTGCCGGAGCTGGTGGTGGGAGGGCTGCGGGAGGCCGACGCGCGGCAGCTGCTGAGGTCGGTGGTGCCGTGGCCGCTGGACGACCGGGTGGCCGGACAGATCGTGGCCGAGACGCGCGGCAATCCGCTGGCGTTGCTGGAGCTGCCGCGGGGCCTGTCCCCGGCGCAGCTGGCAGGCGGCTTCGGCCTGCCGGATACGCAGCCGCAGACGCCGCCCCAGGAGCTGACCCTGTCCGGCCGGATCGAGGACAGCTTCCTGCGGCGCGTGGCGGCACTGCCCGGCCCGGCCCGGCAGTGGCTGGTCGT
>JBAUAY010000288.1:0-2600 GCA_049676235.1 Streptosporangiaceae bacterium | reverse complement strand
GCCGGCCGCAGGCGCGGCGGCCTGGCCTGCCGCGGCCGCGGGCGCCTGGGGCATGCAGCGCAGGACCGGCCCGTCATCCGGGTTGCCCAGCCGCACCACGCAATCGGCGCTGATCTTGATCCGGTCGAGTCGCTCCGGCCCGACGAACGTCCCGTTAGTGCTGCCCAGATCCTCAAGGATCCAGGCATCCCCGTCGATCCTCAGCACCCCGTGCCGCCACGAGACACGTGAGTCGGTCATGCCGATATCGGACTTCGGATCCCTGCCGATGCGGTAGACGGTCTCGCCCTGCAGCTGGTAATCCGAGCGCCTGGTCCGCACCACGAGACCGGGCAGGACAGCTACACCGCGGGCCCCGCCCTGCGGCGTTGCCTCGGCCAACCCGGCTGGCGCGGGATCAGCAGAGGACGGACGGGCCTGCGAGGTGATCGGCGGGGATACGCCGATGGGAGCGGTCAGGTCGTCGGGCCCGGGGCGCTGCTCGCTGACCAAGGCGTTGGTGTGGTCGAAATCGGTGGCCTCGTCCTGGACGGGGGCGTGGCGGTTGGTCATGGCTCAAACTCCGTCAACGAGATGGCGTATTCCGGGCAGTTGGCCACCGCCCAGCGGGCCCGGGCCATCAGGTCCGCGGATACGATGCCGGTCCCGGTCTCGGCGATTGGCCCAGTCGCCGATGACGAACAGCTCCGGGGCAACGGCGTAGCAACGGCTATGTCCCTGGCACTTGTCCGGGTCGACGCGGACCCGAAGGCCGGTGTGGTCACGATGCGGCGGCCTGGGCCCAGCCTGGGCTGGACTGTGGCCATATCGCCGCTCACACGTGTCCTTCTCTTGTGTACGCAGCTCATGCACGTTCAGAGGGCCGCCCAGGCGACCAGATACATGGCGAGGTAACGGACGGGTCCAGATCTCCGGCAACAGGACATCTGCGAGGTCTGTGACGTGCTGTTTCGACCCGGTCTTGATAAGCGTGTCTTTTAACGCTGATCGGCCATGACCGGCGCCTGGAAGAGCCGGACGACCGCAGCGGCTGGTGCTTGGCGCGCAGGCTGGGGCACGGACGATGGCCGTCCGGCCAGCCGTCCCGGCGTTGTCACCTCTCACGGGCCCTGATCGATCTGCTCCAGCACCCAGCCGAACTCAGAAAGGTCCTCGCCGGGCAGCACCGGATCTTCCCGGACGGGGCTCCCCTTGACGTGCCGACCGTGCACGGCATGAGCTGCCTGGACCGTGCCCTGCGGGAGACCTCACGGCTGCGCCCGGTGGCCCCGTGCGGACTCCCGCGTTCAAGGGCGCGGTCCCCATGCCGGATCCATTGCCCGCCAGTAACACAACTCGGCCGCCACCTGTTTCACGTAGGCCTGAGCTGGCCAGGATGGCCGGCCGATTCAGGCTGCGCGGTGAGCGCCGCCGGTCCAGGTGGCGCGTAGCCCGGAGCCCGGCGCCGACGGCCAGCCGCGGAGCCTCGCGGGCCGCGGCGCGGCCGGGACGGGTATCTGGCTGATGAGCTGCCGGATCCATCGCATCCGGCTGGCGGCTTCCTCAGGATGGTCGCCGAACTCCTGGGCCATCCAGCTGGCGCAGCCCGCGACGCCGAGCTGCCGCACCGTGCGGCTGATCACTTCGGCCAGCATCTCGGGAGTGGGAGCATCTGATCGCTGCAGCCCTGACGCGAACAGTGCCTCACACCGCGCGTCGTTCACGTTCAACCTCCCGGGAAGATACGCCATCTCAGCGGGGGACCCGGCGGGGTCGGGCGGTGCCACAGCGCAGGTTTCCTCAAGGGTTATCATCTGGTTCTCCGCCCCATTTCTGCCTTCTCGTCCTTGATAACAGCGTCGGGGGGGAGGCGTCCCGTCGTCATGAGGTACAGGTCATGACGCTTCGGGGAATAATCGCGATGCTGGCCGGGAGAATAGTGGTGCTTCGTAGGCAAATGTCCCTCAGACCCGGGACTGGTGTCCCAGGCCCGCGTCCCTGGCCTGGGCCCGATCGGCGACCTGCAATTTGGTCAAGATGTCCAGGTTACTGAACCGGAGAAGGCTTGCTACACGAGGCTTCGGGCAGCATTCCTACGGAAGCTGGTGCATCGCTGCCCGGATCCGGCTCGCCTGGCCGGTAGGTCGCACCCCAGTACCGCTACAGTGCCTTCGCCCAGCACGTGCGAGAAGGCGGTATCGGCGGCTAGCTCTGCCCCGCGACCCAGACGCCGCCGGTGCAGGTCCTGTGGCCGGCCGCGGCGGGTTAGGGAAAGCAGCCACGATGCATCGGCTTCAGCGGATGCCATTGGCTCCCAGTTTGGCTCCCAGGTGGCGGACCGCCTCTGCGGCACATATCTGGATCACAGTTCTGCCTGGTGAGCGCGTACCCGCCTGTTCATCCGCAAGGTGATGTATCAGATTGAGTGATTGCTTGTGAGCAGTACGTCAATAGAACGATTATAGTTCCGGATATAAAGGCTTACCTGCATCATCTGCGCCCCGACCGCGACTCGAACGCGGGACCTACTGCTTAGGAGGCAGTCGCTCTATCCGCTGAGCTATCGGGGCCTGCCGAGGCTTTAGCCTACCTGGACGAGCAGCCGGCTGCCGCCATCCGGT
>JBAUAY010000287.1:0-16761 GCA_049676235.1 Streptosporangiaceae bacterium | reverse complement strand
TGAGCGAGCTGATCGCCTCTTCGCTTGAGTTAGCGAGGGCACGGATGACCACTCCCCAGCAGTTCCTGATCACGGCCGAGAGCCGGGTCTTGGCCGATGCTGACATCAAAGAGCACGAGCGGCCTAGCGGGGAAGACCACGTCGCTCACGCCCCGGGCCGGATCTGCATTGCCTGCGGCGAGCTCATCGAACCGAAGCAGGCCGCTCGCCGGCGGGGCGAGTCGGACTGGGCTCATGATGTCTGCCCGCCGCCGCATCTCCCGCCGGAGTAGCATCTCCAGCCGCGGCCGCCCGCCGGTCAATCCGGGTGAGGGCGGGCAAGGCCAGGATCCCGCAGATCAGGGTGGGCAGGCCGCCGATGACCAGCGACCAGCGGGCGCCGACCGTCTGACCGACCCACCCCACGATGGGGCCGCCGATCGGTGTCGAGCCCAGCCAGGCCAGCGCCCACAGCGCCATCACCCGGCCGCGCATCTCCGGTTTGGCCGCCAGCTGGAGGGTGGTCTTGGCCAGGGAGTTGAAGGTGATACTGCCGTACCCGACGAAGACCAGGGCCGCCAGTTCCAGGGCCAGGCTCGGCGCGGCCGCCGCGGCCAGGATGGCGATGCCCCAGCCGATGGCGGCCAGGCACAGGGCGCGGGTGCGGGGGCTCGGGCGGGCGGCCGAGATCAGCCCGCCGACGACGGCGCCAGCGCCCATGACCGAGGCCATCACGCCATAGGCAGCCGCACCGCGGTGGAATACCTGGCTGGCCATCAGCGGCAGCGTCACCTGGAACTCCCAGGCCAGCGTGCCGACCACCGCGATCATTATGAGGGGGATGAGCAGTTCGGGCGTGCTTCTCACGTAGCGCAGGCCCTGTCGGACCTGCCTTTTGCGGCGGGCGACGCGCTTGGCCGGGAACAGCTCGGACTTACGCATGGCGGCCAGCGAGACCAGCACGGCCGCAAACGACAGCGCGTTGCAGGCAAAGCACAGGGCTAGGCCGATGGCCGCGGCGATCACCCCGCCGAGCGCCGCGCCGAAGACCCGGGCCATGTTCATGGCTACCGAGTTGAGCGTGACGGCGTTCGGAAGGTCGCGGGCTGACACCATCTCGGAGATGAAGCTCTGCCGCGCCGGGTTGTCGAAGACGTTGACGAAGCCAAGCGCGACGGCGAGCAGGTAGACGACCCACAGCCGAATGCTGTGCGTGGCGATCGTGACGGCGAAGACCGCCGCCAGCAGGCCGGATAGCGACTGGGTGCAATACAGCACCTTCCGCTTGTCCATCCGGTCGGCGAAGACGCCGCCCAGCGGGCCGAACAGGAACATCGGGCCGAACCTGGCCGCGGTGGTCAGGCCGAGCTGGGTTCCGCTGTGGGTGAGGTCGAGTACGAGGAAGGACTGCGCGACGGTTTGCATCCAGGTCCCGGCCACCGACACGAGCTGGCCGAAGAAGAACAGCCGGTAGTTGCGCTGGTGGAGCGACGAGATCATCTGCCGCGGCCGGAACCGCTGACGACGGACCGGCCTGCTGGCCGGAGATGCGGGCTGCACAGGCTCCCCATCGTCGGCTTGTTAGTTTCGCTAACCAACCTACCACCGGCGCCCACTGGGAAGCCGGGCGGCGAGCATGATCCCGGGCCGGATGCGGCCGGCCTGGCGGGCCACACGAACCGGCGGGCGGCTAGATTTGGCGCGTAGGCTTCGCCCCAAGAAGCCCGCGGGGAGCTCGCCGCCAGCCATCCGGTCACCGTCGACAGCCTGAACAAGGCTTAAGGAGCAGATCGACATGTCTCTCTTCCAGAGGGCTCACGACATACTCGCGGCCAAGACGAACAAGGCGCTCGACGCCGCCGAGAAGCCCGACGAAATGCTCGATCTCTCTTACGAGCAGATGCTCGACCAGATCACCAAGGTCCGGCAGGCGCTGGTCACGATCGCCGCGTCGCGCAAGCAGATCGAGCTGCAGGAACAGCAACTCCAGCATTCGGTGGACCACCTCCAGGATCAGGCCAAGGCGGCGCTGGCCCAGGGCCGGGAGGACCTGGCCCGGGAAGCCCTCTCCCGCAAGGCCGCCGCCCAGGCCCAGATCGACGGGATGGAGCCGCAGCACCAGCAGCTGACCGAGGAAGAGCAGAAGATGGAGCAGACGCTCCAGGCTCTGCAGCAACGGGTGAACACTTTCCGGACGCAGAAGGAAACGCTGAAGGCCCAGTACACCGCGGCGAGCGCGATGACGTCGGTGAACGAGAGCGTGGCCGGGATCTCGAGCACGCTGGGTGATTCGGGTGCGGCGCTGCAGCGGGCGCAGGACAAGATCGCCAACATGCAAGCGCGCGCCGGTGCCCTGGACGAGCTGCTGCAGTCCGGAGTGCTCGAGGACGTCGGCGGCGACACCGACGACATCCAGAAGGAACTGGACCAGGCGGGAACGGACGCGGACGTGGACAGCGAACTCGCCGCGCTGAAGGCCCAGATCGGCCCGGGCAGCTCACCGCCGGAGCTGACCAGCGGCGGCTGAGGCCGACTGCGAGCGGGCGACGGGCCCTCGGGGCCGGAGCAAGTCGCTGATGGCGGCGATGCCCTGCTGGAGGTGGCCAGCGGCTGGCCGCTTGCCTGCGCGGCTCTGTCGTTTTGTGAGCGCTTCGGCGCAGGTAGGTCGTCCGGAAAGGGCGCTAAAGCTACAAAAGCTTGCATAGAGATCTTTTCTAGGCTGTTCTCCTGCGTTACTCTCACCGAGAGTCGACTTGCCGCGACCCCAGCCAGCCAGACAAGGTAACGAAGCTCTCGAAACGGGCAAGACCTGCCCGTTTGCCGGGCCCGCTACCGACAATCAAGGAGCCTGAATGCTACGACGATGGGGCATCCTCCTGGCCATGCTGACCCTGGCGGCTGGGATGGCCCTCACCGCGAGTAGCGCGTCCGCGGCGACCACGGGATTCACCCTCGGCGGGCCAATTCACCTGGTGGGCGCCAACCGCGCCGTGCACAGCGGGATTAGCCACCAGGCGGGAAGCACGAACTGGTCCGGCTACGCCGCCACCGCCGGCACGTACACGAGCGTGTCCGCCAGCTGGACCCAACCGGCTGGCACCTGCAGCTCCGGCGCCCAGCAGGCCGCGTTCTGGGTCGGGCTCGATGGCTACTCAAGCAGTTCAGTCGAGCAGACCGGCAGCGAGGTCGACTGCCTCGGCAGCACCGCACGTTACTTCGCCTGGTACGAGATGTACCCGAACGCGTCCGTGAACTACTCCAACACGGTCCAGCCCGGCGATCACTTCAACGCCTCGGTGACCTTCACGGGCACCAGCACGTTCAGCTTGGACATTGCGGACACCACCCAGGGCTGGAGCCACGCCACCGTGGCGAACCTGGCCGGGGCGGCCCGGTCCTCGGCCGAGGTCATCGTCGAGGCTCCGTGCTGCGTTGCTGGCGGCGGCATCTTGCCGCTGACCAACTTCGGCACGGTGAACATCGCCGGCTCGACGGCCAACGGGGCTGCCCTCGGCGACGCCGGCGGGATGACCCAGATCACCATGATCGACAACACCGGACTCGACAAGGACACCGTCTCCTCGTTGAGCGGCGGGGAGAACTTCAGCGCGACCTGGCTGGGCAGCAACTAGGCCCGACCCGGTTCTTCTGGCAGTTCGCACCGAGTGTCACCGGACCGGCCAGGCGGCACTCGGTGCGCCTGAGGGTCACTGTCGTCGGCCGTCGTTACGATGGCTACCCGTGACGGTCCATTCATTCGACGCGTCCGCGCCAGGCCCGCGTCAGGCCGGGTGGGAGACGCTTAATGAGCTTCTCGCCGATGGAGTCACCTGGGGCGACAGCAGCCTCTGGCTTCCCGTTCTCCCCGAAGGTTCGGTGGACCTGTGGTTTACCAGCCCGCCCTACGCGGACGCCCGAGCCTACAGCCGCATCCAACCCGATTCCTACGTCAAGTGGTTCCTGCCTTTCGGCCAGCAGATGCTGTCCGCGACGGTCGACACCGGCTGGCTCGTGCTGAACCTCAAGAACCGGGTGGCCAAGAGCGGACCGCTCCAGGGGCAGCGTCATCCGTACGTCTACGAACTCGTGCTCGCGCTGCAGCAGCAGGGCTGGCGGTGGCTGGAGACCTATATCTGGTCCAAGCCCAACGGCGTGCCCGGCCGCTTCGGGCCGCGGACGAAGGACAGCTTCGAGTACCTGTATGCGTTCGCCAAGGGGCCCAGACCGTACTTCGACCTGAATGCCATCCGCGTCCCGTACCGCACCACTCCCGAGGAGATCGAGCGCCGCAAGCTCGACACCCTCGGGCGGCGCAACACCGACGCTGGTTTCGGGCGGGACCGGACCAGGACCTATCTGCACGGCGGGGCCGATCCAGGCAACGTGGTGTCCGTGTCGCAGACGTACAACCAGCACCGCGGCGCCGACGGCCATACTGCCGCGATGCCCGAGAAGCTGGCCGAGTTCTTTATCAAGGCGTGCTCACCGGCGAACGGAGTGGTCATCGATCCCTTCGCGGGCTCGGGCACGACGACGCTGGCGGCCCGGCGCCTGGGCCGCCGGGCCGGAGGTCTGGAGATCCACCAGGAATTCGTCGATGCGGCGCACGGGCGGTTGCGTCGTTGCGTCCCGGACGAGACCGAGGTCGTTATCGACATCGCTCCATGATTGGCCGACGTGGCGAGCACCGCCGGATCACCATGGTGGGCCTCTACCTGAACTCGTCATCCGGCTCGACGGGGCGCCGAGGTGTCGTAACGGCACGGCCCACTGCTTGCGGCTTTACCTCCCTTTTGCCCGCAATCCGCACTAGTGTTGGAGTTGCTGGTGAAGGACGGTCACACAGCGATCCGGGGGCCTGATCGCAGCCGCGATCTGTGGTATGTGTAATTCTTGCGAACCGATGCCAGCTGGCGCGAGGCATGTCAGCTTAGGTGGGGGTGACCAGTTTTGGCGGCGCTACAAGCCGGCGATCCCCAGCGCGTGGGACCTTACGTGCTGCTCGGGAGGCTTGGCAGCGGCGGAATGGGCCGGGTTTACCTGGCTCGTTCCCCTGGCGGCCGCACGGTCGCGGTCAAGGTCATCCGCGCGAACCTGGCCGAGGACGCCGGCTTCCGGGCACGCTTCGCGCGTGAGGTCTCGGCGGCGCGTAAGGTGGGCGGCCTGTTCACCGCGCAGGTCGTCGACGCCGACATCGACGGGCCGGTGCCCTGGCTGGTCACCGCCTACGTTCCCGGCACGTCGCTGTCGGACGCAGTTGAGCGGCAGGGGCCGCTGCCGGACAACTCCGTGCTCGCGCTGGCCGCGGGACTGGCCGAGGGGCTGATCGCGATCCACGCGGTGGGCGTCATCCACCGTGACCTCAAGCCCTCGAACGTGCTGCTGGCCCAGGACGGGCCGCGGATCATCGACTTCGGCATCTCGTCGGCCGCCGAGGCCACGGCGCTGACCGGCACCGGCTTCATGATCGGCTCGCCGGGATTCATGTCACCTGAGCAGGCCGAAGGCCTCATCGTCGGCCCGGCCAGCGATATCTTTAGCCTGGCGGGCGTGCTCATCTACGCCGCCCGCGGCGAGGGGCCGTTCGGCAGCGGCGACACCGCCGCGTTGCTCTACCGTGTGGTGCACGGCAAGCCGAACATCGACAACGTTCCGGAAAACCTCCGGCCGCTAATCGAGCGCAGCCTGTCCAGGGACCCCAGGCGCCGACCCACGGCCACCGAGTTCCTCGCCGAACTGTCGGCCGTGTACCCCTCGGCCGCGGATCTGACCGACTGGCTGCCGGCCCAGATGATCGACTCGGCCAGGACCGGCCCGGCTGACATGAGCCTGCATCCGTCCGCGGCGAGCGGCAGTTTTATGGCCGACGGTTCGATGGCCGACCGGTTCGACCCCGCGCTGGCGGACCCGGTTCCGCTGGCGGCCGATGCCATGGTGCCCATGGCGGCGGCCGATGCCATGGAGGAGCCCGCCGCCGGCAGCAACGCTTCGGTCAACCCGCCGACCCGGACGACATTCTCCCCACAGACCCCGCTACCGCCCACCACGCTGGGGCCAGGATCGCAGGGTGGCGAGGGATACCGGGGACAGCAGGGACCTTCCGGGCCGGGGAGCTATCTGGGTCAGCAGGGATACCAGGGCCAGCATGGCTATCCGGGCTCGCAGGGATACCCGGGGCAGCAGGGATACTCAGATCCGCAGGGGTACTCGGGGCAGCAGGGGCACTCGGGGCAGCAGGGATACCCGGGGCAGCAGGGATACCCAGGTCCGCAGGGGTACTCGGGGCTGCAGGGGCACTCGGGGCAGCAGCAATACCCAGAGCCGCAGGGATATCGGACGGGCCAGGGAGATCCGGTGGCACCTGGGTTCCAGGGAGGTCCCCCAGGAGGCCAGGGTAGTTCGTGGTGGTCTGGCCAGTCAGGGGAAATGCCGCAGACCCCGCTCCCGGCTCAGGGTACGCCCGGCGGACCAGGTATGCCCGGCGCTGACCAGTGGTACACGCCGCCCGCGGGGCCAGGCCGACAGCGCAAGCGGCCCCGGTGGCTGGTCCTGGTCGGTGCGGCCGCGGCCGTCGTGGCGATCGTCGTCGTGCTGGTCCTGGCGCTGAGCCCAGGCTCCCCCAAGACGACGGCCGCCGGGCAGAGCCCGGGCACGACCCCCAGCCGGACGCACAATGCCTCCGCCAGCCCCCAGGCGACCCCGACCGTAGGCAACCTGCAGCTGAGCCAGCTCCAGGTCGGCGACTGCCTGACCGGGGCGAACCTGAACCTGGACCTCAGCACGCCGTGGCCGAAGCTATCCGAGGCCGTGCCCTGCAGTCAGGGTCATACGGCCGAGGTTTTCTACGCGAATAACCATCACTGGCCCAAGAGCGGTCCTTATCCGGGCGACGCCACCATTAAAAAGGATGCCACCGCGGCATGCGACAGCGCATTCCAGTCCTACGTAGGAATCGCGTACTCGCAATCGCAGTACACCTGGACCGATATCGTGCCGGACGCGTCCACCTGGCCGGGCGGCGACAGAGGACTGCATTGCGTGGCCTATTACGCGCCAACCGGTCAGCCGGCCGGCGCGACCGTCACCGGCTCGATCAAGGGCACCCGCAAGTAACAGCGAACCGGCCGCGCCCCGAGCCGAGATGGGTTGGCCGGAGCGTGCACCGGGTCCGTTCGGCCCGAAAAAGTGCCTTAACGCGGGGCGGGGACGGAGATGGGCCGGACTGATGTCCGGAAGGTCCCGGCGGCCGAAGACGTCACGCAGGGCGGTGAGGGCGGCGAGCTCGCCGCAGCGGCCGTGCACGCCAGGGATGGGCGGAGCGCCCGAGGAGCATAGGTAGACGCCGCGGATCGGGGTGCGGTAAGGGTTCCACCTGGCGACCGGGCGCAGGAAGGTCTGGCGGATGCTCTGCAGGCCGACGCCGATGTCGCCGCCGACGTAGTTGGGGTTGTGCGCCTCCTCATCGGCCGCGGTGCGCACCGCGCGGGCCAGGATGAGGCTGCGGAAGCCGGGGGCAAAGCGTTCGATCTGGGCTTCGATCCGGTCGGTCATGTCGACGTTGGAGCTGGACGGGACGTGACAGTAGGTCCACAGCGTCTGCTGGCCGGCCGGGGCGCGGGACGGATCGGCGACCCCGGGCTGAACCACCAGCACGTACGGGTCCTGCGGGTGCTTGCCCGCCGCCACTTCGGCCTCGGCCGCGGCGACCTGCTCGAAAGGGCCGCCTAGGTGCAGGGTGCCGGCCCGGCGGCAGTCCTCGTTGGTCCACGGCACCGGGCCGGAGAGGGCGAAGTCCACCTTGCAGACTCCGGGGCCGTAGCGGAACCGGCTTAGCGCGGCGCGGTATCCACTGGGCAGCCGGTCGCCGGCCAGCTGCGCCAGCGTCCGGGGCGAGACGTCGAGAAGGGTGACGCCAGCAGGAGGCAGTTCGGCCAGCGAGCGAACCCAGCGGCCGGTCTCGATGCTGCCGCCTGCCGCGACCAGGGCGCCGGCCATCGCGTCGGTAATCCGGGCGCTGCCGCCTGCGACGACCGGCCAGCCCACACCGTGCGCCAGCGCGACCAGCATCAGCCCGATGCCAGCAGTGGGCGCGGCAGTGAGCGGCATCATCGCGTGGGCAGCGGCTCCGGCCATGATCGCGCGCGCCTCCTGGCCGCGCCAGCGCCTGGCCACAACCGAAGCGGGCAGGATGGCACGCCGGCCGTAATCTGCGACGACCAGCGGATGGGCGGGCAGTCGACGCAGCGGCGCCAGGACCGCCGGAAGGATCTCGTCTAGGTGCTCGGTGATCGGCCCCAGCAGGCGCTGGTAGGCGCGGCCGTCGGCACCGAGGCGGGCGGCCGTGTCGTGGACGGATCTCGTCACGACCGCGGCTCGTCCGCCGTCGAGCGGCTGAGCGAACTCCACCTCAGGCCAGGCAAGCGCGACCCCCCGCGCGGCCAAGTCGAAGCGGCGGAAGAACGGCGAGGCCACCGCGAGCGGGTGGCCGGCCGAGCAGACGTCGTGCCAGAAGCCGGGCAGCGTCAGCTCCTCGGTCCGGCAGCCGCCGCCGATCGTCGACGCCCCCTCGATGACCTGCACCCGCAGCCCCGCCGCCGCCATCGTGACGGCGGCGGCCAGGCCGTTCGGCCCGCTGCCGACGACAACCGCGTCGAGGTCCCCTCGCATGGCTGCTCAGTTACCCGTTGGGCTGGCTCTTCATGCCGTGCTTCGAGCCTGGCATGAGGTGGGCGAGGCTCGACCGTAACGGCTGGTCGTTCCGGACCGCTCCACGCGATGGGCTTCGGGAGCGGAGCTGGCGGCTACTCGCCGATGCGAAGCGGAAGCATCCGCGGGCCGCGGACCTGGCCGGTAGACCAGGTCACCGCAGACGGATCGTCGAGGCTGAAGTCGGGGATCCTTTCCAGCCAGGCCTGGAGAGCGACCCGGAGTTCCATGCGGGCCAGGTGGGAGCCCAGGCAGCGGTGGATGCCGAGGCCGAACGCGGCGTGCTGGTTGATCTGGCGGTCAATGATGACATCGTCCGCCCGGTCGAACTTTGCCGGATCGCGGTTGGCTGCCGGGAAAGACAGCAGGATCCAGTCGTCGGCTTTCATGTCCACGCCACCGAAGTTCATGTCTTCTCTGACCAGCCGGGCCATGGTGACCGGGGCATAGGCGCGGAGAAACTCCTCTACCGCGATCGGCAGCAGCCCGGGCTCGGCGACCAGCCGCTTGCGGTCCTCAGGGTTCCTGGCCAGGTGCCACAGGGAGGCTCCGATCGCGCTCCACGTGGTGTCCATGCCGGCGATGAGCAGCAGCATCATCGTGCCGACGATGTGCGACGCCTGCAGCTTTCGGCCGCTCAGCTCGGCGTTGATCAGGAAGGTGGTCAGGTCGTCGCGCGGGTTTTCGACGTGGCTGTTAACCTGCGCGAGCAGGTAGTGGAACAGCGCAGACATCCGGGTGACGCGTTCCTTCTGCGGCAGGTTGATGCCTTCAAGCCTGTTCTTTACGAACTCACGGAACTGCGGCCCGTCCTCAGGGGGGAAACCGAGCAGGTCGGCGATGACCCGTATCGGGATGTGCTGCGCGTAGTCGTTGGCGGCGTCCACGACATCGCGCCCCTCGAAGGCGTCGATGAGTGAGTGGCACAGCTCCCTCGTCGCCGGCTCCCGCCTCCCGACCGCGGCCTTGGTGAACGTGGGGAGCAGTAGCTTACGCGCCTCGCGGTGGAACGGCGGGTCGGAGGTAATGGGCGGCGAGCCACCGATCGGGGCCAGGTCGCGGGGCGGCCGGAAGTTGCCCATGATGACCGACCGGGACGAGAAATGCTCGGTGTCGTGGGCGATGGCCGCCACGTCCTCGAAGCGGGTCGGGAGCCATCCGCCGCCAAACCGCTCGGTACGCGCGATGGGACAGCGCTGCCGCAGGTCGTCCAGGATCGGGTACAGGTCGGCGGACCACTCCGGCGCCAAGTGAGAGAAATCGGCTGCCCAGTCCGAGACCGGACCCGTGACGATCTCACTGACGACGCCGGCAGAGTCCCCGTCGCGCTTTCCCCAGCGGTCATGGGCGAAGCGGTTCTCAACAGCCATGTCACGTTCCCTGGGTCAGCTCGATTGCGTGCTCTGGGCAGTTGAGCGCCACGCGGCGGGCGTCGTCCTCCTCCTCTGGCGGCACGACGCCATCTCCCAGCACCTTCCCGTAACCCTCCTCGTCCTCACCGAACAGACCGGGGGCGAGATCGGAGCAGCGTCCGTGCCCTTGGCAGAGGCTGGCATCGATCTTCACTTTCACCAGGACGTTCCTCTCCGCTGAGACGATGGCCGGAAAAGCCTTCGGGGGTGGCCCGTGCCGGGCGTGGCCCTTAATTTACGGCAAGTCGCCATCGCAGGTTATGCCATCCGCCGGACGACCTGACTAACCGGCTGCGCGAGAACGACGCGCTGCGCGGGCTGGCGTCGCAGCGCCGTCCGGCGTTAGTCCCACCTGGTGCCGGCTGGCCTTCGGAAGGTCGTGTTGAGGCGGTTAAAGAAGTTGGTGATCGCCACCATCAGCACTAGGGCTCCGAGCTGCTGCTCGTCGTAGTGCCTGGCGGCCTCGGCCCAGATCTCGTCGGTGACCGCGCCGGGCCGGTCGGCGAGCCGGGTCGCGGCTTCGGTGAGCGCCAGCGCGGCCCGCTCGGCCTCGTCAAACAGCGGGTTGTCGTACCAGGCGGCCACGGTGAGCAGCTTCTCGCCGCTGACGCCGGCCTTGGCCGCGGTGGCGACGCCGGCGTGGACGCATGCGCTGCAGCCGTTGATCTGGCTCGCGCGCAGGTGGACCAGATCCAGCGTCTCGCGCGGTACCCCCCCGGCGTACACGGCCTTGAAAAGGTGCTGGACGCCCGTCGTGACGTCGGGCTGGACGGCAGTGTTCTGGATGCGTGCTGTCATCTCTCCTCCCTGGAGCAGATCGCGGGCCGGTGGATGGCACTACGACGGCTGGCAGCGGCGGGAGGTAACGTCGGCCCGGGTGTTACCTCACCGGCGCGCGCTGCGTCGTGGTAGTGACACTGCCGCTCGGCCGGGGAGAACCGTGACCGAAGAAGAACAGCTCGCCGCGGGGTTCGAGGTCCATCGCCCCTATCTCCACGCGATCGCGTTCCGCATGCTCGGCTCGCACGCGGACGCGGACGACGCCGTGCAGGAGGCGTGGCTCCGCCTGGCCCGCACCGATGGCGTGGGTATCGAGGACCTGCGCGGCTGGCTAACCACGGTGACCGGGCGGATCTGCCTCGATGCGCTCCGCAGGCGCGGGGTCAGGGGCGAGCAGCGGCTCGAACTCGGCGTCGGGATGCTCGCGCAGGAGGCGGCTGCGGACTCCCGGATCGATCCCGAGGAGCAGGTCCTGCTCGCGGACTCCGTCGCCCTCGCGCTGTACGTCGTCATGGACGCCCTGACCCCGGCGGAGCGGGTGTCGTTCATCCTCCACGACGTGTTCGAGGTCCCGTTCGACGCGATCGCCGCGATCCTCGGCCGGAGCGCCGCGGCCACGAAGATGCTGGCCAGCCGAGCCCGCGGACGGATACGCCTGGGCACGCCTGCGACGGCCGCCGACGTCGCGGCCCGGGAGGTCGTCGACGCGTTCTTCGCGGCCGCCGGCCGCGGCGACCTCGCGGGGTTGCTCGCCGTGCTCGCCCCGGAGGTAGAGCTTCGGACGCAGGATCCCGACGGGACCGTCGTCGTACGCGGCGCGGGCGAGGTCGCGGCCCGGGCAACGATCGCCGCAGGCCCACGGGCGGGCACGCGGCTGCATCCGGTGCTCGCCGACGGTCTCCCTGGCGTCCTCATCACGGTGGGCGGGCGGCCGGTCACGGTCATGGCGTTCACGGTCGCGGACGGCGCGATTACGGCTATCCGCGTGCTCATCGCGCCGGACCGGCTGGCCCAGGTCGTCCCCTCGTGGGTGGCCTGACCGTGGGAGACACCGCAGATAGGGAGCCACTATTCGAGGCCGCCGCCGGACCCGGTAACCTGAACCGGCTCGCTGGCCGTCGGCGGACCACGGACATGAGCGCCGTCAAACGACGGTGCGTGGGGGTTCCCAGGCGGTCGTCGTGACCGCGGCGGCCACGGATCCTGCCCCAGCGCCGCCAGACCCGGCTGGTAGCTCGAGGGCGGCGCGGGCAAATTCGGCCGCAATGGCGTGCCACAGGCGCGCTCGGCGCAGCATCGGGTGATCGCCGTCGCGTACCTCGATGGCGGCTACCTGAGTGACGGCCCGGGCGCGCTCGACGTAGGCCCAGGTCTCCTGCGGGTTGGTGACGGCGTCGGCGGTCCCGTGCGCCACCAGCACCCGCCGGCCGGCGAGCTGCCCGACCGGCTCGCCCGGAGGCAGCCAGGGAGCCAGCCCGGCGGCCGCGTACACCGACGGATGCCCAGCGGCGCGCATCGCGGCGCGCGCCCCCATGGAGTGCCCGATCAGCACGACTGGGACAGGCCCGTAGGTGGCGGCGATGGCATCGAGAGCCTGGTTCAGGTCGTCGACCGGAGCGGCTTGGTCGCCGTTCCAGCCCCGCAGTCCGAACCGGGGACGCACGACCACGGTGCCGCTCCCCCGGAGCGTATGCCGGATGGCGGCCGCGATTGGGACCATGCGCAGCACGGCCGGCTGAACGGCCGTCGTGGTTTCGGTGCTGGACACCTGACCGCCGTGCGCGACCACGACGATCCCGGTCACGGCCTGGCGACGGCTCGGGCCCGGGCTGCCACGGGCGCCTGGGCTGTGGCCGGCGCCCGGGCTGGGGCCGCCGCGCGGAAGCGTCTCACCGCTCGCCATCTGCCCTCCCGCCCTCGTCCCGCCGTCCATGTCGGCCGTCCGTGGCCGGCTTGGCCAGGCTAACAGCCCCCGACGCCTGGCACACTGGTGCCAAGGAGGCGTCGGTGAGCGACTCGGGCGTGGTGCTGCGCGGCGGCCGGGTGATCGATCCAGAATCGCGGCTGGACGCGGTGCGGGACGTCGCGGTTGCGCACGGCCAGATCGCCGCGATCGGGCGCAGACTGCCGCCCGCCGCGGTTGATGTCGACGTGGCGGGGCAGGTCGTGACGGCCGGATTCATCGACCTGCACAGTCATGTCAGCGACCTCGGCGGCCTGCGGCTGCAGGCGATGGACGGCGTCACCACCGCGCTGGAACTCGAGGCGGGCGTCACCCCGGTCGCTGACGCATACCGCCGCGCGGCCGCCCAGGGACGGCCGGTCAATTACGGTTTCGCCGCCTCCTGGGCGCTGGCCCGGATGCAGGCGGTGGCCGGCCTGCCGCCGGACCCGAGCCTGAACGCCTTCATGGCCCGCATTTCCGACCCGGCCTGGCAGCGCCCGGCGGAGCCCGCGCAGGTCACCGCGTTGCTGACACGCTTGTCGGCCGATCTGGCTGAGGGGGCGCTCGGCATCGGCGTCCTGCTCGGATACGCACCCGCGGCCAGCCCGGCGGAGTACCTGCGGGTCGCCGAACTCGCCGCCGAGGCCGGCTTGCCCACCTTCACCCACGCGCGCGACCTCATCGAGATGGTGCCCGGTGCAGTCATCGACGGCGCCGAGGAAATCGTCCGCGCGGCCGCCCAGACCGGCGCGCACATGCACTACTGCCATATCAACAGCACGTCGCAGCGCCACATCGGCCGGGTCCTCGCGCTCGTGGGCCGGGCCCAGGCCGCCGGGTCGCGGGTCACCACCGAGGCTTATCCGTACGGGTCGGGCATGACGGGTATCGGCGCCGCGTTCCTGGCGCCGGATCGGCTCGGCGAGCGCGGCCTGGTGCCGACCTCGCTCACCTACGCGGCGACCGGCGAGCGGGTCCGCACCGAAGCCCGCCTGCGTGAACTCAGGCAGTCCGATCCTGGCGGCCTGGTGATCATCGACATGCTCAGTGAGGACGACCCCGCCGACCGCGCCCTGCTGATGCGGTCGCTGACCTTCCCCGGCTCGGTGGTAGCCAGTGACGCCATGCCGCTGACCTGGACAGCTCCCCCGGCCGACCCGACGGCTTGGCCGCTGCCGCCCGCGGCGATCACCCATCCGCGGACGGCCGGGACGTTCTGCCGGGCGCTTCGGCTGCTCACCCGCGACGCCAGTCAGTTCGCCGCGGACGGCGACCCGGTCGGCCGGAACGCCGACGACCTCGGCCACGGTCCGCTCAGCCTGGCCCAGGCGCTGGCCAAGTGCAGCCTGGAGCCCGCGCGGTTGCTGGCGGATCGGGTGCCGGCCATGCGCCGCAAGGGCCGACTGCAGGCGGGTCTGGACGCCGACGTCGTGGTGCTCGACCCGGAGAAGATCACCGACCGGGCGAGCTACCGGTACAGCACACGCCCGTCGGCCGGGATCCGGCATGTCCTGGTCAACGGCACTTTCGTGGTGCGCGACGGCGACATCGTGGCCGATGCCCGGCCGGGGCGCCCGGTTCGCGCCGACCCGCGCTGAGAGCGGGCCGGCAGCCTGACCCTAGAGAATAGGCTTCGAACGCAGCTAAGCTGTGAAAACAAACTCTTCACATGATGATCGATCTTGTGTTCTAATAGCAGGCATGGGTCGGTTCGGTGAGACAGAGGCGCGGTTCGGTTGGTGGGATCCCGAGAATCCGCGGCCTCCCATCTCGCCCAGGCGATTGCCACCCGCCTAGGTAACTGCCGCCGAGGCAGACCGCACGCCGGCCACCTGTCCGGAGTGCCCCAAGTCAAGCCAGACGCTGGAGGTGAACACGATGGACGAAGGTTTCGAAAACTTTAACGATCAAGATGAGGAATGGCTCACCGAGCTAGAAATCAGAGCCGCAGATCTTGAGAACGAGCTGTTCGACTGGCGTGAGGCCCATGCCCGGGAACTCGCCGAGACCAGCTACGGCCGGGAGGGGGCGCCCGGCAAGACCAGGGACACCCAGAACGGCGCCTTGCGGGCGCAGGCCCGACAAGTACCGCCGCCGAGGCGAACGCCGCCGCGCGGAGCCCAGCCAGGCGAAGCTCTGCATCACGTCATCGAGGACGAGGATCCGGAGCAGAACGATGAACTGACGACGATCATCCGGACCGGAGCCCGGACCGGAGCGCGGCCCGGCTGGCCGCAGGCGGGACGCGGCGGGCCGTCGGCCGGAGAGCGTACTCAGACGCTCATCGACCGCGGACGGCGCAGCGCCGGCCGCGCTCGAAAGTCCCGCTTCCGCAAGATCGTGCTGGGCGGCGCCGGTCTGGCTGCGGTCGTGGCGATCGCGTCGGTACTCCTGTTCAGGACGAGCCCGTCCTGGCCGCCTAGCGTGGCCACCGTCCAGAGCGAGATAACGACCGCCTGCCAGAACCCCAACGTCCCGTCCGAGCCCGGCCAGGTCAATTTCGCCTGCGGCAAGACGACGAGCCAGGTCCTGTGGGTATTCGCCTTGATGACCAGCGGCGACAACCCGCAGTACACGGAGGCCAAGAGCGGCAGGCTGGGGCTGGAACCGATCACGCCGACCCAGGGCGGCGAGGTGGCTTGGTCGCTTGACCTGCACCACCCGTACAACCCTTATGACCCGGTAGACAGCCTGGTGGTTGCGGCCAGGGCCATCAATAACATCATCGGCGGGGCCACCCTGACCAGCGCTAACGGCAAGCCGGCGGTCCAGCCCGGGCTGGAGAGTACTCCCGCCAACTGCGCCAGGTACACCGGGTCGTCAGCCGTCGTCGCGCACGCGGGCTTCCCCAGCCTGTGCGCCCAGCCGGTGTCCACGACCACCGGGCAGGCGGCGCTGGTGGCCGACGCCTACAAGCAGTGGGTGGTAGGCGCAACACCTGCGGCAGCTTATGACGTCAGCGTGCTGTTCGCGAACGCGAACGACCCAGGCAACGCGCAAGTCCAGGCCATTCTCAAGACCCTTCCCGGCGCAGGCTGACGGAGCGGAAAACGGACCGCGGAACAGGCCGCCCTTGGCGGGCGATATAGCCGAGTTGAAACGTGGAAGAAGGTGATTCTGTGCATCCCGTTAAGAAACCAACGTGGCAGCAGGCGACCGCGCTTGTCAGCCTCAGTACGTGCGGTGCGATGACCGGATTCGCCTTCGCCCACGGCACGGTCGGCGATATGACATCACCGACCCGGATGCCGGTCCATTTGCTGACGCTGACGAAGCCGGCCAAGCCGGCCGTACCGGTGTCGGCGAGCGACCGGGCGCTGCGGTCGGCCGTCGTCAACGTCGCCAACTACTACCTGCGGATGGCGCAGAACAAGACCCCGGCCGAAATGGAAGCCCTTATCTGGGGAAAAGACAGCGTTGACGGTGTGGATCATGGTGAATCGTGTGCCGCCTTCGCGAGCCTCACGCTGGCCTTGGGCGCCCAGGCCACGGGCCAGGAAAGCTGGGTGACCGGAGGCACGAGCTATCCGTGGCCGCTGCACCAGTGGGCCGATGTCCGCGTCGATCCCAATCCGGCCTCGCCCGGGATCATCTCGGTCTTGCAGGACGCGCAAGCGCACCATCGCTGGCATCCGCTCGGCGACGGCTACCAGCCCCAGCCGGGCGACTGGGTGTTGTTCGACGGCCATGTCGAGGTGGTCACCAGGTATTCCGCCGGCGTCCTTTACACGATCGGCGGGGACTCGAGCCCCAACCTTTCGGTCAACGCGCATAGCTTCACCGGGCCGCTCGCTGCTCAGGGCGTGACCGGTTTCGTCAACAACGGCGAGTTGCTCAGCGCCGTGAGTCCGTCGACCGGTGGCTCCACGGCGGGCCGCACCGCTACCGCGGCTGCGACGGCCGGAATCCAGGCGCCGGGCCAGCCGGACGCGGTGACGG
>JBAUAY010000286.1:0-11335 GCA_049676235.1 Streptosporangiaceae bacterium | reverse complement strand
CTGACCTACCGTCGGAATATGCCTGCCAGGAAGCGGCCCGTCGCCGAGGACGCCGCGGCCGCCCGCCGTGTCCTGCTCGACGGGCTCGCCCGCGACGCTGACATCTTCGAGCTGGTGAGCGAGCTTGCGCCCCTGCACCCGCGGGACAATACCTTCCCCGGCGAGGTGTTCGTCCACCTCGCCGCGGACGCGCTGAACTGGTGCGGGCCCAGCAGAGCCGACCCGCTGCCCCTGGAGGGACTACGCGGGCGGTTCCTGCCCGAGTGCACCTTCCGCGGCCGGGAAATCAAGAAGCTCCAGTACGCAGTGCTGGCCGCTGCAGCCCTCCAGGGCGGGACCGAACCGGACCTGCTGGAGGAGGTCGCCTGGTGGCAGGCCGACGACTTCTGGCAGTACGCGCTGTTCGCGGCGGTCGCCTGCATCCGCGCCGCCGCCAGCCGGGCGGGCGTGCCGGTGCGGCAGGCATGCCAGGACCTGGGCGAGCGCTCTGGCCATCCAACGCCATAACGACCAGTGCGGGACACAGCCGAAGCGGTCATCTGACGGTGAGGCGGCCGATCATAACGGCGGTTCGCGAATGGCCTTTGGGTCGTGTCCGGTGACGACGGCGAGGCTGAGGGATGGAACATCTGTCTCACCGGCCGCAGGCCAGGCGGATGCGGGGCGTGGCGAGTTAGCGGGCGGCCGGTGATGATGCACCAGACTTGGCCATCGGCCCGCGCCTGACGCCGGGGCTGCTCAGGCAGGCACGCCGGCCCGGGCCGCGGCTTCCGTCCGGTCACCGAAGCCGCGGATGTCGGTGATGCGGCTGCCGCTCACGGTGAGGACCTGCCAGCGCTGGGCCGTTCCGCCTGCCTCGCGAGCGGCCGGCGTGCCGGTGACGTCCAGCCCGACCAGAAGTGTCCCGGGGCCGGCGGTCACCTCAGTGACCACCGCTCGTGCACCGGCGGCTCGCGCGCTGGCCCACCACGCGGTGACTTGGCCGCGGTTGCGGCAGTCGGCGTCGCCGGGACCCTCCGGCGCACCCCAGCGGACACCGGGGTCGAGCAGGTCCGTCCGGCGAGCGCGGCCGGCTCTTCCGCGGCACTGGCATCATCTCGCATGAAGATCTCCCTTGCAGTGCGCAGCTGGCCGCTGTGAAGACGCGCCGGACACCCGAGCGGGGCAGCCGCAGGGCACCAGACGCCGCTTGCGCCGAACCGCGACCGGGTCCGGATCGGTCATTGCGGTCGGGTCAGGGTGAGGCAGGCCCCGTGGGCTGGGGATGGCGTCGCAGCCGGGGCCAGAAGGTCCGGCGTGGCGGGCGTGCCGTGATGTGGCCGCCGGTGACCTTGCCGGACACCTGGATCCGCAGGATGACGGGCACTTCGGGACCCCCATGCGCCCGGACCTTCAGGTAGCTGCCTTCGGCCGCTACCTCATCGGTGTCGACCACAACGCCCGGCTGTGTCACCAGCGTCAGCCGGCTTGCGCTCACGTCAGCGTCGATCAGCAGCGACGGCTGCGAGATCACCGCCTCGGTGAAGTCCAGCAGCACGCTGCCGCCGGTGACCCGTACTTCCATCCGCTGCGGCACGAGCCAGCGGCCATCACGCTTCACGCTGCTGCCGCGGCAGTCGATGCGGGCCAGGTCCTTCGGCTCCGGGACCGGTGGGCCCGGGGCGGAACCTGGTATGGCCGGCAGGTCCGTGGTCAGCGCCGCCAGCTCGCCGCAGGTGCGTGCGGTCAGGGCTGCCTCCAGCCGCTCGTCGAGTTCTCCGGCGGTCAGCCGGCCATCACCGGCCGCCACCCGCAGCAGTTCGACGACCCGGTCCCGGTCGGCGTGTGAGGCCCGCAGGCCAGCCTGAGCGGCCAGCTCAGCACCGCGCTGCGGCGGCGGCGCCTCGTCCGTCATGGACCTACTGTAAGGCCGCGTCAGCTGGTGCGATATCGGCGCGGCGGTGAACGTGAGCAGGTCGTCACGGTCACCGTGGAGAGCTGATTCCGCGCTTCGCGCCGCCTGCTCGCGAGCGCGACAGAATGTTCCATCCGGCTGCCGGACATCAGGCGAATTCCAGCCGTCCGACCCACGCAGAACGGCGGTTCTTTCGTGTGCCGCCGGCTAGGGCTGGCTGCCGGTGCCGTAACTTTTCATGTCCCGGTTGGCGGCCCGGATGCGTCGGTCAGGATCGCTGACCGTCACCACGGCCGGCCGGGCGATACTGGTCTGCATGAGCGAGCACGCCAACGGCGATGAAGCGGCGATGTACAACTACCGGAACTTTGACGCCTGGGTAGAGGCGCTCGGCGACCTAGCCGACGAGGCCGCCTTCGCGGCGTCGCCATCAGCCGGCCAGCGGGCGCCGGACTTCACCATGCCGCGGCTCGGTGACGGCGCGCTGGTCAGCCTGTCGGAGCTGTGGCGGTCCAAGCCGCTGGTCATGGAGTTCGGCTCATTCACTTGACCCTACTGCTCAGCGGAGGGTCCTCTGCTCGACGCCGCAGCGGCCAGGCATCCTCAGGCCGAATGGGTATTTGTCTATACAAGGGAGGCCCATCCAGGCGAGAACGTGGGTTATCACGAGAGCATCGAGGCCAAGCTGGCCTGCGCGCGACTGCTTCACGAAGAGGCGGGGATCAGCCGGGACATCCTGGTAGATGACCTATCTGGCAGCGTGCACCGCACGTACGGGCTGATGCCGAACATGACCTGGGTGATCGACCGGGGCGGGCGAGTAGCGTACAAGGCGGACTGGACGAGCGCCGCGAACGTGGAGGCATTCCTCGGCCGGTTCCTGGCGGCACGAGATCAGCGCTCGCCGGGGACGACCGCCGTGATGTACCAGACCCAGCAGGTCGAGTTCCGCCAGACCGACCGGGCGCGCTTCACCGCGCATCTGCGGCGCAACGGCCCGAGCGCAGTGACCGAATTCGAGCGGGCACAGCAGATCTGGGCGCACCGGAGCGCGGGCTAAGTACATAGGCAGGCCGACGTCGGGGCACGAGCCTGTCCATCGACATAACCGGCATCCGTCGGCGGGGAATGCGCGACCTCACCAGCCGAATGCCGATCACCCAGCGTGAGGCAAGTTCCTAAGCGCGGTTCGCGAACGCCGACTCCGTGGCACCGGTGATCGTGTTGGTAAGACCGTCCTCGAACTCCCAGAACATCCAGTTCGGTGCGCTCTCGTCGCGGCGGACGACTGGTCAGGGTCTTCGCGACCGATCTGGTCCCAGAGCTCGCCTGGACTGGGCGCGCGCATGAGGAAGTCAGCGCAGTCGCCCAGAGACCGTCGCGCTGTCGGATCGCTTGTTACCGGCGTACCAGAAAGTCCTCGAAAGAAGTCCGCGGGGCCGTGTCGGATCGGGGCGGAGGCGTTCGTAGCAGGGGTGAGATGCGCCCGCGAGGGGCGCCCCAAGGAAAAAGGGAACCGCGATCATGAAACTGACAGTCATGACGCAAGTCACCGTCGATGGAGTGGTGCAGGGAAACGGCGGCGCGTCGGATGAGGACCGCAGGAACGGATTCGAGCGCGGCGGATGGGCCAGGGGGGCGGGCGACGACGAGACCAGGACGTTGATCACCCGGACCTACCAGCGCGCCGACGCGTTCCTGTTCGGCCGGCGGACCTACGAGCTCTTCGCCGGCTCCTGGGGAGCAATCGAAGAGATGCGCGCCCACCCCATCGGCGCGGCGTTGAATGAGACGCCCAAGTACGTCGCCTCGGCCACGCTCACCGAGCCGCGCTGGGCGAACACGACCGTCCTGTCCGGTGACCTCGCAGCGGCCATCGGCGAGCTGAAGGCCAAGTCGGCGGGTGAGCTGCAGGTGCACGGCAGCGGTACCCTGGTCCGCTGGCTGCTCGAGAACGACCTCGTCGACGAGATGACCCTGCTTATCGTCCCGGTGGTTCTCGGCCAGGGTACGCGGCTGTTCCCCGGCACCGGCCCGGACATGGCGCTTGACCTGGTCGTCTCACGAGCCGATTCGAAGGGGGTGACGATCCAGGTCTACCGGCCCGCGGGGCGCCCGCAGTATGCCACCGGCTGAAGCGGGTGACGTAGGCGTCGCGCTGGGCAACCGGTCGGGTTCCAGCCGTATGGCCAAGGCCGATCCACGTTGGAAACGAGAAGTACCCCGGCGGCTTCCGCCACGTCGAGAGGTCGAAGCGCTGCCAGCAGCAGCCGAGTGCGGCGCTACGCTGCGAAAGCCGCCGGTCGCGCCTGCGGCCTGCGCAGGTGTCCGGCGGTGGCACCAGGCGCCCCGGCCGGTGCACCCCGCAACCCATCGCTGTTCCCCAGCCCCGTGGTCGCTGAGTCCCTCCTCGACAGATTGATCAGCACCAGCCACCAGGTGCTGATGACCGGCCCCGGCTACCGCCCCCGCAAACGGCCCGGCCGCATCCCCCTGGCCACGAAGAACGACACCGGATAGTCGAGATCTACCAGAGGACCAGCGACCCGATGGCCCTTGAGCGTCCCGGTCCGCCGTCCCGTCACCGGGACTGTCCAGCGAACCGGTCTCGTGGGACGCCCCTCCGGTCGAACCGCCGCTGAGCAGTGCCGGTCCCGCATAGGTTCGTGTTGCGGGCACCGCTGACGGAAGTCAGGGAGTGCCGTAGACAGCGCAGGAAGTGCGCGCCGCCGCACTGCCGGACTCGGCCTTCTACGGATCAGGGCGTCGCCTCCGACGGCGCTGCCGTCGGCCACATCTGGGCGGTCCATGAGCTATTGGACCCGCGGTCAGGGGGCCTTCCTCGGGTCGAATCCGGACCGGCGTTCGCGCACGGCTGCCACGACCTTGGCGACCTGGGCATCGAAAGCGTCAAGCTGCTCAGTTTCGGCAGCGCTCGCGGCGAAGGCGCGTCGATCGCAGCCTGTGCCCGCGCGCCATATCCGCTCGATCGCGCGTGTTGCGGTGATGTCCGTCAACGGGTTACCGGACACCAGGACCAGGTCCGCGCGCTGCCCGGCCCCGACACGTCCCCGGTTGGCGAGGCCGAACACTCGTGCCGGCTCGATTGTGGCAGCGGCCAGGGCCTGCGCCGGGCTGATGCCGCACCGGACAAGGAGTTCCAGCTCCCGGTGCAGGCTTGCTCCGAACACGGTCCCCGGGTTCGGGGCGTCGGTGCCCGCCAGCAGAGTGACCCCCGCATCGGCCAGTCGCCGGACGTTGTCCTCGGCCCGCGAGTAGGGCGGCATTTCCCGGCCACGCCATCTCGGGGCACCCGAGGTCAGCCGGCGTGCCCAGGCGTCCCCGAGCGCCCCAGCGAGCCGCGGGTCCCCTGCCACTGCTGCGCCACCCGGTTCACCGAGGGTGTTCTCGATGGTGGCCAGCGTCGGGCCGACCACGATTCCGGCCTCGGCCATGCGTTCGACCAGGGCCTTGTCCAGCTCGGCGTCCGCGGGGACGTGGGCCACCACGTCGACACCGGCGGACACGACCTCCTCGACACCGGCCGTCGAGCTCACGTGAGCGACGACGACCAGGTCGCGGGCGTGCGCGGCAGTGACCAGTGCCTTGATGGTTTCGGAGTCCAGCGACGGCCATAGACCCCCGGTGCCGGAGATGATCTTCAGATAGTCCGAGCCCTCCGCGATCCGTTCCGCGACGAACTGCTCGGCCTGGTCAGCGGCGGTCAACGTCGGGAATGGGGCGTACATCATTGACGGGTGCCCGCCGGGCGCGGTGGCACCGACACCCGATGAACGCACATCGGCCACGTCCGGACGGGAGTCGGCCTGCTCCTTGGCCCCGGCCACCAGGTCGGGTTTGCTGAACATGTCGAGAACGGTGGTAACGCCGAAGGTCAACGATTGCGCGAGGGCGCCGGGCACGAGGTGCACGTGCGCGTCGATCAGACCGGGAAGCACAGTCCCGCCCGCCGCGTCGATCACTTCGTCGCCTTCTTGGGCGGCCGAGGCGGCCGAGCACTCGGTTATCAGCCCGTCAGCGAACCGGACCGAAGTCCAGTCCTGCGACTTCGTCCCGTCGAATACCTTCGCGTTCACGATCGTTGTTGCCGCGGCCACGGCGTCCTCCGCAAGGGATCCTGAACAACCCGGGCAGTAGAGGTTCACCCTACGTGGGGATCCCCCTGGAGGTCCCCGGCCTCGCTAGCGGAAAGCCACCCCTCTACGCAGGGAGTGTACGACCCACGCTCAGTTGAACAGCTCGACTCCTGCCGCAACCCGCAAGTCACCTCCCGGGACTGCTTCGAGCGGGATGTGAAGATCACTCGCGGGCAGGAATCCGCTTACGGCACGGCGACCGCGCTGCCTCGAGACCTTGTAGTGGTTGATGCCCGGCCAGTACGAGCGCGGGGGACTGTCAGGCCGTCCGCCCGCGGTCGGCGCCATCAGCCGTTCCCGCAGGTCCGGTTCGTCCGGCGCGGACGTCACGTGTCCCCGGCGCGCACAGCCGAACAGACTCCAGTCCACCACCGGCTCCTGTCGGGCGGGGTCGTTCCTTTCTTACGGAGAGGCACGGCGCCCGGATACACCAGATCCGCGCGGGGTTCGACAGCTGGCTGACTGGCCAGGCCCTGCTCGTGACGACCGCGGACGGAGCCGAGTACGAGTTCCGCGGACGGATGAACGGGTGGCAGGCCGGCGCCCTGACCGTCCGCGGCCGTGACGTTCACGTCACGCCGCAGGGCATCACGGTCCTCCCGCGGGCAATGCCTGAGCCGGGCTGACGACGCGACCGGCCGGATCGGCGGATACGGCGGCCGATCTCCTCCTTGGTGATGCAGCCGGGTGGCTGGCGTGCCTGTTTGCCGGATCGGCCCTGGCATCGTGGTGGTTCCCTTCCCGTGCCGGACGAAGAATTCGGCTGTTACGGCCGGGTCTGCGATTCGTGTATCACTGCCGAAGTCGCCGCCTCTGGCTATGTAGAGGCCGCCATGGAGCAGGACCGCCGACGTGACCCCTTCGAGGGTTTCATCCCGGCACTCCTGGCCGCCGCGCTCGACTTGCACCTGGAGGGTGAGCGAGTTGGACGAGCTGCAACCTGGGGATCCGCGGTGGATAGGGCCGTACTGGCTCGAGGGGCGACTGGGCTCAGGGGGAATGGGCCGTGTCTACTTGGGTCGGTCACCGGGTGGCCGGCATCTCGCCATCAAGGTAATCAGGGAAGAACTGGCTGAAGACGCAGAGTTCCGCGCCCGGTTCGCCCAGGAAGTATCCGCTGCGCGGAAAGTCAGTGGCATCTATACGGCACCAGTTGTGGATGCCGATCCGGACGGGCCGTTGCCGTGGCTAGCCACGTCCTACGTAGCCGGGCCATCGCTCGCCGCTGCGGTGGCCGACCGCGGACCATTGCCTCCCGCATCGGTGCTGAGGCTGGCCGCGGGGCTCGCTGAAGGCCTGGGCGCAATCCACTCTGCGGGTGTGGTGCATCGTGACCTGAAGCCATCGAATGTACTCCTGGCGGAAGATGGGCCACGACTGATCGATTTCGGAATTTGTCGATCCGTGGAGACAAGAGCGCTGACCCTTACTGGCATGGTGGTCGGCTCGCCTGGGTTCATGGCCCCGGAACAGGCCGAAGGCCATGACGTCGGGCCGCCCAGCGACATCTTCAGCCTGGGGGCTGTCCTCACCTTCGCCGCTACGGGCGAAGGTCCGTTCGGAGAGGCGTCCAGCGCAGCGCTGCTGTACCGGGTGGTCTGCGCCGAGCCGAATATCGATCGCCTCCCTGCCGAAATCCGTCATTTGATCGGGCACTGTCTGGCAAAGCATCCACAGGACCGGCCGACAGCGGCTCAGCTACTGGCGGAGTTGAGTACCGCCCAGTCTGGGATCCGCCCACTGCCAGAACCGGTCATCAGCGGGCGTCCTGGGCACGGCCCGGCAGGCTCGGCGCCCGATGAAGCCGCCAGGGCCATGGCCTCACCGCGCTCCGCCACGGATCGAGCAGCACTCTCGAACTTGCCGCTAGGGCTAGCGCCGCCTGCGGCTTTGCCGGAACCAACCGCGACCGCACCACCGGTAATACGTAACGGCAGCGAAGCAGCCGGGTACAGCACGGCCGCGCCTGGCCGTCCTCACCCGAGCAATTACGCCCGCCCACCGGGGCCCGGCAGTCCCGGGAGCGTCAGCTCCGGTGGTAAACACGGCCGGTTCTCGCGCAAGGCGATCATCGGGGTCTTGGCGACACTAGTGCTGGTGCTGTCCGGCTCGGTGGCCGCGCTCATCCTGACCCCCACGTCCTCCCCGGCCGCCGTGACCCTCGAGCGAGTGGGGACGCCGGGCGCCAACCCGTTCATGCCCCCGGTCGGCACCGACCAGTCGGGGCTCAGGCGGCTGCCAGACAGCGGCGGCAACTTTTCCGGCGCCACGCCGGGCCTGTATGGCGGGACGCTGAGGAAAGCCAGCTGCAACCCGCAACAGCTGGTCAGCTTCTTGCATACGCACCCGGGCAAGGCGGCCGCCTGGGCCGGCGTCTTCGGCATCCGGCCGGCCGACATCCCTGGCTTTGTCGCCGGCCTGACGTCGGCGGTACTGCGCTCCGATACCGCCATCACCAACCACGGGTACATCGACGGGCACATCACCTCCTTCCCAGCCGTGCTGCAAGCCGGCACTGCGGTCCTGATCGACCGGTACGGCCAGCCGGTCACCAAATGCTTCTGCGGCAACCCGCTGACCAAGCCCATGGCCTACACACAGGCCACCTACACCGGCAAACGATGGCCGTCGTTCTCACCCACCTCAGTCACCTACATCCAGAAGACAACCACCCCCGAGAATTCGTTTACGCTGGTCAACCCCGTCACAGGCGCCGCGTTCCGGCGCTCGCCCAGCAGGAGCAGCAGCGCCGACCAGCCAGTGGCCACCCCGGCGACAGGGTCTTCGACGACCCCGGCGACAGGGTTCCCGACTAGCCCGGCGACAGGGTCCTCGACTAGCCCGGCGACAGGGTCCTCGACTACCCCGGCGACGGGGTCGTCGACCAGCCCGGCGATGGGGTCGTCGACCAGCCCGGCGACAGGGTCCTCGACTACCCCGGCGACAGGATCCTCGACGACCCCGGCGACAGGGTCCTCGACGACCCCCGCGACAGGGTCCTCGACCAGCCCGGCGACAGGATCCTCGACGACCCCCGCGACAGGATCCTCGACCAGCCCGGCGACAGGATCCTCGACGACCCCCGCGACAGGATCCTCGACGACCCCCGCGACAGGATCCTCGACCACTCCGGCGACAGGATCCTTGACCAGCCCCGCGACGGCCCCCGCGGTCACCCCGTAGGTCGCTCCGCTGTGCATCGCCAGCAGGACTACCTGCCGGGTGATCAACTGCGGCGGTGTCGGCTGCGCTCCAGCCTGGCCGGCTCCTGTCCCGGTGTCGGCCGACCGGATGCTGCAAGCCGCGGCACCCGGCCTACAGCAGAATCCGGCGTATCCGCTCAAACGCCGTGGCGATCATGACCGCTCGGTGGAACATGGCCGCGTATTCTCCGTGATCCTTCCGGCGAGCCGAGACGCCGTCTGACCTGGTCCGCGGAGCGCGGCCTGGACCCGCTGGCTGCCCGGCGGCCGCATCTCGAGCTCTACATCCGGTGGAGGCAGGTGATCCGCTGGTTCATCAAGCCCCGAGGTTAGCAGTGACGGCGGCAGATGCTCGTCCCGATGTGAGTGTGAATCAGGGTGCTGAGCGTCGGCGTGTGCCGCGGTGTCGGGTAGGGGGTCACGGTGCTGGTCTGGGGATGGCCCAGAAGCACGATGAGGACGGTCGCCAAGGCCCCTACAAGGCCGACGGCACCCGCGGCCAGCCCTATGACCAGCTTGAAGTCCATCACGGTCCCCCCTTTACCTCCTACCCCCATGATGAGCGGAAGCGGGCGCTACCACATCCGCAGCCGCACACAGCGGGGCTGCCAGAAATTGACTGCGTCGCTCCGGCCTGGGTGGTAAGTCGGATCGTTGGCATGGTTCTGTCAACACTCGGAGCGTCATGGCGGTCCGGTTGATGCAGTTCGGAGTCGACCGGTTGGTCGTGACCGGGTCCGTGGTGATGCGCCAGTCCAGCCGTAGTCGGCGCTCTGATGAGAGCGGGCCACCCGATGGCGGCAACGGGATAGGGCTGCGAGGCGGAGGCAAGCACGATCGCACTGCCGTAGGACGTGCCCGCCGCCCGCGCGCAAGTGGTCCCAGGACACCTTCCGGCTCGCCATCGACACCGCTGAAGACCCCCACCACGGGCTACCAGACCCGTGCAGGCGAGCAAGAAGCGGTCGCCTGCGGAGGGTTCCCCTTGCCACGGACACCACCGTGGGACGGGCGATGATCGGGCACTGTATCAAATGATCCTCGGGCGTCCTCCGACTTTGCGACAGGTAGCACCCGGGACCGGACGGCGAGGCAGTCAGTGCACAGATGGCCGACGGAAAGCGCCGCTATCGCAAGCCATTCGTGCGCCAGGCTGCGCGTGACCGTGGCATAACCCCTCGCCGAGGTTCTCGCGTGCAGCAACGGAATGAAGGGGGTCAGAATGACAACGAATGGGCCAGGCACGACGGGGCAGGCGCAGTGGCAACCCGGCGGCGCATCACCACCGCCCCTTGCGGGCACGCTCGCTACGTCACCGCGCAAAGCACGACCGGGCCGGGCCTGGTACCTGCTGGCACTGGCCGTGTTCCTCGCTGGTGCCGCGTGGCTGGTATTCGGCATCTCCGGCGTGAAGGGACAAGTCGATGCCTTCCAGCGGGTGCCGCTACCGCAGGGAGGATTGATCAGCCTCAACCACAATGGCAGCTATGTCCTGTACTACGAGGCGCCAGGGGCTGCGTCCGGGCAGCTCCCCTCCTTCAACGTCACGGTGGCACCCGCGGCGCCTGCCGCGAGTGCCCAGAGCCTCCAGCCTTACACCGCGGACGTGAACTACAGCTTCGGCTCCAGGCAGGGGCGGGCCGTGCTGACTCTCCGGGTTGCCCATCCCGGCACATTCCGGGTGGTGGCGGCGGGCGCACCCGCGGTGGCGGGCGGCAGCGACCTGGCCTTCGGGTCCAGCATTGCTGGCGGTATCGTCGGCACCGCGCTCCCCGCGGCCCTGCTCATGCTGTTGGGGGTCGCGGGCGGCATCGCCCTGTTCATTATCCGGTACGTGCGGGCCTCGCGCCGCCGTGCCCAGATGAGGGTGCCGCTCACGGGGCCCCAGGCTGCCTCGGAGGATGATCGCCATGTTTAAAGGTAAAGGGCACGTTCTGGCCTTCATCGTGACGGTGGCAGCCGGAGGCTGGCTCATCGCTGGCTGTAGCGCCCATGTCAGCATCGGCGACACGCCGACGGTTCCCAAGCACAGTGTTGAGACCGAGGTAGCCACCACGCTCGCCCGGCAGGAAAACCAGCCT
>JBAUAY010000285.1:0-2530 GCA_049676235.1 Streptosporangiaceae bacterium | reverse complement strand
GGAGTGGCCGGCCGCTGAGGTGGCGGAGCTGCTGGGCACGACGACGACCGCGGTGAACAGCGGGCTGCGGCGGGCCCGCGCCCGGCTGGCCCGCGCGCTGCCCGCCGAGGATGAGCTTGCCGAGCCCGTGGAGCCGGTCCGGCGGGCGGTGCTGGACCGGTTCGCCGCGGCATTCGAGGATGCCGATGTGAGCGGGCTGGCCGAGCTGCTGCGGGAGGATGTCGTGCTGGAGATGCCGCCGCTGCTGACCTGGTACGCCGGCCGCGTGGCCGTAACACGCTTCTTCGCGTCACACGCGCTGGACGTGCCCGGACGGTTCCGGCTGGTTCCGGTCGTGGCCAACGGGCAGGCGGCGTTCGCGGTCTACCAGCGCGAACCAGGCGGGGCATACCATGCGGACGCGGTGACGGTGCCCACGGTGACCACAACGGGGATCGCGCGGATCGTCACCTTCCTCAACCCGGGCCTGTTCGCCTCGTTCGGCCTGCCATCGGAGTACGGTGCCGCCGCGGCCGGGCCGGCGGCAGCGCAGGACCCGGCGGTCCCCCCGTGACCACACTGAGCAGAGGGCTGGAGCTGCTTGAATCCGCGGTCAGCTACGCGCTAGCCGGTGCCGCGCTAGCCACCCCGCAATTGCTGTCGCGCCCCACACCGTGTCCGGACTGGGACCTGGAAGCATTGCTGGACCATGTCGGCGACTCGATCATGGTGCTGCACGAGGCGATAGCCACCAGAAGCGCCGCCGCCAGCGCAGCGCTGCCTGGCCACCCCGAGCCGGAGCCCGGCCCTCTCGCGCGCTTGCACGGCCAGGCAGCCGGGCTGCTGGGCGCCTGCGCAGCTGCCGGGCCAGCCGGGCTGCGGGTCGCCATCGGGGACCGTGAGCTCACCGCGAGCATGGTCGCGGTGACCGGAGCCATCGAGATCGCCGTCCACGGCTGGGACATCTCGGTTGCGTGCGGCGCCCGCCGGCCGGTCCCACCGGGCCTGGCGGCCGTCTTGGCGCCGATCGCCCCGCTGCTCATCACCACCCGTACCCGGCCCGGGCTGTTCGCCGAGCCGGTCTGGCTGCCCGGCCCGGCCTGCCCCGCAGACCAGCTCGTCGCCTTCCTCGGCCGCCAGCCGCGCCCCTCGGCCGCACCCAGGACCGGCAGCGCCTAAACCAGGCACCGGCTCAGGCCGACCCGGCGGCGATTGCCGGGTATCCGGCTGGTCTATATCAATGGGCCGCCGAGCGAGCGGCGCGGAAACCGCAGTACCCAGGGAGGATCGTAATGTCGGAAAATAACCTAGCAGGCGCAACGGCGCTGGTCACCGGGGCCAGCCGGGGTTTTGGCCGTGGCATCGCCACCGCCGTGAGCCGGGCGGGCGCGCAGGTCGTTGGGGTCGCTCGTAATCGCGCCGAGCTGGAAGAACTGCGCGAAGAACTCGGCGAATCCTTCACCGCGGTGTCCGCCGATGCCGCCGACCCGACCGTGGCCGGGCAGCTCATCGACGCCTTCCATCCCGCCATCCTGGTGCTTAATGCCGGCGCCACCCCGCTGCCACGGCCGATCCAGCGCCACACATGGCAGACGTTCAGCGTCAACTGGGAAACCGACGTTCAGCACGTGTTCAACTGGACGCGCGAAGCGCTGCTCGCCCCGCTTGCCCAGGGAAGCACCGTGATCACGCTGTCCAGCGGTGCGGCGCTGCGCGGCTCGCCGCTGTCTGGCGGCTACGCCGGGGCCAAGGCCGCCATCAGGTTCCTCACCGCCTACGCCGCCGCAGAGTCCGAGCGGGAAACGCTCGGCATCAGGTTTGTCTCGGTGCTTCCGCAGCTAACCCCAGCGACCGCGCTGGGCGCGGTGTTTTTCGATGCCTATTCCGCCCGGGAGGACGCGGCCGCGGCGGCCCGCACCGGCGGCCCGGCGCTGACCCCGGAGCAGGCCGGCCAGGCGATCGTCGATCTCACTTGCCCCAGCTACGACCAGGATTCCTACCTGCTCACCGCCGCGGGCCTCAGCCCGCTGACCTGACCCCCGCCCGATAGGCACCACCCAACCTGAGGACACAACCATGAAAATCGCAGACAGGACAGTCCTGGTGACCGGCGCCAACCGCGGCATCGGGCAGGCGCTGGTCCAGGAAGCCCTCAGCAGAGGCGCCAAGCGGGTGTATGCCGGCACGCGCTAGCCCCTGGCCCACCCCGACCGACGCGTCACCCCCCTGACCCTGGACGTGACCAGCACAGCGCAGATCCAGCAAGGGGCCAGGGAAGCCGGATCTCTCGACGTCCTCATCAACAACGCCGGCATCGCGCTCTACGACGACCTCAGCGATCGTGCCGCGGTCGAACGGCACCTCGCCGTCAACCTGTTCGGCACCTACGGCGTGACTCAGGCCTGACCCTGGGGCCTTCCGTGCTCGCCGACCTGGACACTCTCCTGACCGCACTCCATGTCGAGCTGACCGACCGCATCATCCCCTCGCTGGGCACCGGCCGCTCCGGTCCGGGCAAGCCACCCGAGGTGACCGACGCCGAGCTGGTCTG
>JBAUAY010000284.1:0-4006 GCA_049676235.1 Streptosporangiaceae bacterium | reverse complement strand
CCTGCTGCGGGAACGCTCCGGCAGCCTGGCCGCGCCGGTATTGCTGCACCTGGCCGCCAACTGCACGGCCCCGCTCGCTAGCGCCCTAGGCGCGAGGGCGGGTCATCTCGGCCATGGCCTGTTCAGTCCTCGCCGACGGTGAAGAAGATCATAAGACGGCCGCGGGATGAACATCGCAGGCTGGGGGCTGAAGACGGACATCGAGCACCTGAGCGTGGAGGTGGCCGACCCGGGCGCCGGCTCAGTGCCTGTGGTGGGTGAAGAGCGCGATCGCGTCGGCGAGGAGCGGGTCCACCTGACCGGGTTGGACCCGGCCGGACGTGACGAGCGCAGCGATGCCCTGCATGGTGGCCGCCAGGAGCAGGCGGAGACGTTCGGGATCGCCCGGCGGGAGCACGCCGACCTGCTGTCCTTGGTCGATCAGGTCGCCGAACGCGGTGAACACCCGCTCGGCCGCCGCCCGCAGCGTTTCCGGCGGCTCGGCGTTCTTGGCACCGAACATCAGCTCCAGCAGGGCGGCGTCACGGATCGCGAAGCGCACGTAGCCGGCCGCCACTGCCCGCAGCCGCGCCTCGTAGTCCTGGCCTGCGCCGCCGATGGCCTTGTGTATCTCGTCGCCCAGGCGCGTGAATCCGGCTTCGGCCAGGGCGTCCAGGAGGGCCTGGCGGTCGGCGAAGTGACGGCGCGGCGCGGCGTGGCTGACGCCGGCCTGGCGGGCGAGGTCGCGCAGCGAGAGGGCCTCGAGGCCGTCGTCGCGGAGGGTACGTTCGGCCTCGGTCAGCAGCGTGGTGCGCAGGTTGCCGTGGTGGTACGGGCGGTCAGCCATGCCTGGAGAGGATACCACCAGATGTTGCCATTGACAGCATAGTAGTCGCTGACTACATTGTTGGCTATGACTACTTTCTATGGCTTGGAGATTCCCGACCTAACCGGCCGGACCGTAATCGTGACTGGGGCCAGCAGCGGCATCGGGCTGGCCACGGCCCGCGCGCTGGCCGGGGCCGGCGCGCGGGTCGTGCTGGCCGTGCGTAACTCTGCGAAGGGGCAGGCCGCAGCGGCCGATTTGCCCGGGGTGGCCGAGGTTCGCGCGCTCGACCTGGCCCGGCTGGAGTCCGTGCGGGCCTTCGCGGCCGGCTGGGACGGCCCAGTCGACCTGCTCATCAACAATGCGGGTGTGTCCGGGCCGTCGCTGGCCCGTACCGCCGACGGGTTCGAGATGACGTTCGGCACCAACCATCTGGGGCACTTCGCCCTGACCAACCTGCTCCTGGAGCACGTCACCGGGCGGGTGGTGACGGTCGCCTCGCAGGCCGAGCGGTTCGGGCGCCTGGATCTCGATGACCTGAACTGGGAGCACCGGGCCTACCAGCCGTCCCGCGCCTACAACGACTCCAAGCTGGCCAACCTGCTGTTCACCGCGGAACTGCAGCGCCGGCTGACCGCCACCAGGTCGGACGTGCGGGCCAACGCGGCCCATCCCGGCCTGGTCGCGACGGCGATCTACCATCACGATGGTCCCCGCCGGCCGGTCGATCTGGTGTGGACGGTCGTGAACCGGCTGCTGGCGCAGGACGCCGAGCACGGCGCGCTGCCCGTGCTGTACGCAGCGGTCGCCGACGTCCCTGGCAACAGCTTCGCCGGGCCCAGTCATCTGGCGCATATGCGGGGTGCGCCGGAACTCATCGGCCGCTCCGCGGCCGCCCAGGACGCGGATCTGGCCCGCCGGCTGTGGGACGTCTCCGAGCAGCTCACCGGGGTACGGTCCGCGCTCCAGCCGGTTCCGTAAGGCCCTGACGTTCCGGCAAGGCGGTGTCACAAAACTAAGCGCTACCGCGTACGAGACACGCGTGTCAGTACGACCTGGCATGGTGGCGAAACAGCTAAGTGACCATCAGCCCAAGATCTGTAGCACGTGGATTCCGGCGGATGTAGAGACCCGGTGGGCTGCTCCGACTAGCAACCGAGAGGGGCGCACGCCGCGTCCCGGACCGGGAGGAGCCGGAGATGACCAAGGTAGTTGTTGCGATGTCGATGTCGCTGGATGGCATGGCGGGTCCCGAGTCCGCCGACGCAGACGGCATGGCGGTCTTCACTGCGATCTTGGGCTGGCAGTTCCCGCTGCGCAGCTGGCGGCAGGAACAGGGCATGGACGGCGGGGAGGATTCGGTGGACTCGCGGGTGTGGGCGGACAACTTCGTCCGGTTCGGCCCGCAGGTCATCGGCCGGGCGATGTTCGATTTCGGCTATCCGAACTGGGGCGAGGACCCGCCGTTCCACGCACCTGTGTTCGTCGTGACTGGTCGCGGGCAGGAGCGGATCTCCAAGAGCGGCGGGACGAGCTACACGTTCGTGACCGGCGGTGTCGCCGCCGCGGTGGAGCAGGCGCGGGCTCTCGCGGACGGGACGGACGTCCTAGTGGCGGGCGGGGTCAGCATCGCCCGGCAGGCGCTGGCCGACGGGCAGGTCGACGAGGTCGTGCTGCATGTCGTGCCGAAGCTGGTGGGGCGGGGAGTTCGGCTGTTCGATACTGGCGAGGTAGATCTGCGCTGCGTCGAGACCATCCAGGGCGAGGGAGCAGTCCACCTCCGCTATGAGGTGCGGTGATCGCTGGCGGCCTGGGGCCGTGCCTGGTAATCAGCCGTTGGCAGGGCTCTTCACCGGCCGCGCCTGCGTCGCCTGCCTTCCCGGCGAGGTAAGCAGAACGCCGGGGCTTGTGAGTTAAAGGGTTGTGAGTCGAGATAAGACGGAGTTCGCCGAGTTCTTCCAGGCCAGCTGGGAGCCGTGCCTGAGAGCGGTGATAGCGAGCACGGGCAGCGTGCAGCTGGCCGAAGACCAGATGGCGGAGGCGTTCGCCAGGGCATGGCTGTCGTGGCGGAAGATCCGCCGCCATCCGGCCCCCGGGCGTGGGTGGTGCGCCGCGCTGGCCGTCGGCCTGGTCGCGGCCCGGGCTCCGCCAGGCCGGCGCCCCTCTCACCTGCACCAGCATTCCCGATAGCGGGCCACATTCCTGACAACGGGCCAGCTGGACGCTCGGAACCGTCGAAGAAGCCGAGGATAGGCTGCCCAGCATGAACGTTCTCTTCATGGCGAGCGTGGCGGTGGTCGCCGCTGACCCGCCGCAGAGCCGCAAGCTGTTCATTGATGCCCTCGGCCTCGCGCTGGAGGGCGAAGGCGATGGCTACTACTCCAGCGGGAGCATCCCCGGCAGCAAGCACTTCGGTGTGTGGCCGCTCTCGGAGGCGGCCGAGGCGTGCTTTGGCACACCGCAGTGGCCCGCCGGCCGGGTGGTCCCCCAGGCATCAATCGAGTTCGAGGTGCAGGACGCCGAAGCTGTCGCGGCGGCAGGCAGCGAGCTTCAGCGCGCAGGCTATGAGCTATTGCACCCGGCCCGCACAGAGCCGTGGGGACAGACGGTCGCCAGGCTGCTCACGGAGGACGGCCTGATCGTCGGCATCTCCTACATTCCCTCGTTTCACGACGAAGAGTCTTGAGCCGACGCCTCGCCCGCCGATCACATCCAGCCAAACCCCGCGTAGCTAGCTGCCGGTGCACTGCGGGCTGGCCTGCACCAGGCCCACGGAGAACCCCTCGAGGCTGCCATGCTGCCCCGGGTCGTGCCGGAACAGGGCGTTGATCTGCAGGCCGGCGCCGGACGGCAGCGCCGCGGGGTGGATGACCATGACGTCCCTTCCGGTGGCGGGCCCGGTCACCACGCTGCCCAGCAGCTGCCGCCGCTGGCTCTGGCTGCCGCCACCGGGGTAACCCTGGCACGCGGGGTTCTGCTGGCCGCTGAAGGTGACGCTGGCCGGGACGCCGTCGGCGCGCAGCCTTTGCTGGAGCCCGGCCGGGTCGCGCAGCTCGCGGATGGTGACCTTAATACTGCCGTCCGCCTGCCTGGCTACTGTCCAGGCCGCCAGCTGGGCATGCAGCTCACTGCCGGGGTGGCTGGCGGGAAGCGCCGCGCTCACAGCAAATGCCGCCGCAGCCGCCGCACCCAGGGCTGCGG
>JBAUAY010000283.1:0-3682 GCA_049676235.1 Streptosporangiaceae bacterium | reverse complement strand
GTGCCGACGGCCATGCCCGTTGGTGAGGAGATGCGGTCAGGCGGCGGTGCGTTCACCGGCGGGCCGACGGCGCAGGCTCGAGTTCAGCAGGGCCGGTGGCAGGTACGCCTGGTCGAGCGTGCCGACGTCCGTGCCGGGCGGGACGATCTCGTCGATCTGGTCGAGGATCTCGTCGGTAAGCGTCACGTCGGCGCTGGCGAGCAGGTCGTCGAGCTGCTCCATCGTGTGCGGCCCGATGATCGCGCTGGTCACGCCCGGATGGGCGATCGCGAAGGCCAACGCGAGGTGCGTCATCGGCAGGCCGGCCTTCTCGGCGAGCGGGATGAGCTGCTCGACGGCGTCGATCCGACGCTCGTCGTTGAGGTGCCTGAAAATGTGCGCTCGGCGCAGGTCGGTCTGCTGCCCCTTGCGGACGCGGCCGGTGAGCATTCCCTGCCCGAGCGGCCCCCACACGAGGATGCCCATCCCGTAACGCTGCGCGATCGGCAGCACCTCGCGTTCGACGCCGCGGCTGAGGATCGAGTAGGGCGGCTGATCGGTGCGGAACCGTTCCAGGCCGCGCCGCTCGGCGACCCACTGGGCTTCGATGATGTCGGACGCGGGCATCGCGGACGTGCCGACCGCACGGACTTTCCCGCTGTGGATCAAGTCAGAGAGCGCGGAAAGCGTTTCCTCGATGTCGGTGGAAGGGTCCGGCCGGTGGACCTGGTAGAGGTCGATGTAGTCGGTCTGCAGGCGACGCAGCGAGTTCTCGACCGCGGTCATGATCCAGCGCCGCGACGCTCCCTGGTGGTTGGGATCGTCGCCTATCGGGCGGCTGAACTTGGTCGCGAGGACAACGCTTTCGCGGCGCCCCTTGAGCGCCTTGCCCACGGCCACTTCGGACTCGCCGTACGCGTCGGAGGTATCGATGAAGTTGATCCCCGCGTCCAGCGCCTTGTGGATGATGCGGGCCGAGTCGTCGTGGTCGGGGTTGCCGATGGACGTGCCGAGAGCCAGCGCGCCCAGCGCGTAGGGGCTGACCTTGATGCCGGTCCGCCCGAGGGTGCGGTACTGCATACGGGCTCCTGAGGTTGCAGGCGAGATGTACGGGAGCTCCCGGGACGTCGTATCCTGGACTTAAGCGGAACGCTCTTCCGGAACTATATGGAAAGCTCTTCCGGAAAGCAAGTTGAAGGAGTGTCGTGACGGACAACACGGCGCCGACCGAGGCCGGCCCAGCGGGCTTGGGCGCACCTGAACGCGCGCCGCGCCGGCTGCGTGCCGACGCGCAGCGCAACATCGGCTCCCTGCTTGCGGCGGCGAAGGCCGTCTTCGGCACCTCGGGCGTGGACGCGCCTGCGAAGGAGATCGCCGATCTGGCCGGCGTCGGAGTCGGGACGCTGTACCGGCACTTCCCGCAGCGCTCGGACCTGGTCAAGGCCGTGCTCCAGCACGAGATAGACGCCTGCGGCGACGCGGCCCTGGCACTGGCCGCAGCGCACGAGCCGGGAGCGGCACTCGCGAACTGGCTCCACCGGTACACCGAGTTCCTCGCGACCAAACGAGGACTGGCCACCGCCCTTCACTCGGGCGATCCTGCGTTCGACGCCCTGCCCGGCTACTTCTACCAGCGACTCGATCCCGCCCTCGGCTCGCTGCTCGACGCCGCAGCAGCGACGGGTGAAATCCGTGCCGACATCAGCGCCAGGGACCTGCTGCGCGCCGTCGCCCTGCTGTGCACGCCCGTATCGGACGAGGGAATCGCGTACAGCCAGCGCATGGTCACCCTCCTCATCGACGGATTGCGCTACACGGCCGAACTTCAGCGGTCCGCCTAAATCCGCAGGTTCGAGGTTCGACAAGCGCCGAAGTCCTCATGCTGGTTCATAGTCACCCCGAACGATCCCTTGGTCCGCAGCATCGGTGCACCCCAGCACCGGACGGACGTCGGCCGGCTAGTCACCGGTACCCGGGTGCGCCCGGGTCGCCCGCAGACCAGTGCATGGGCCAGGGTTCGTACGGGTGCGAGCGACCTCCGCCGAGCGCGACCCTGGAGGCTAGGACCCCAAGCCCTCCCGGCCATTACCGGCCATGGGCTATGTCGGCAATAGACACATTATTGGAAATGGGCGACGGCGATGAATACCGTCAAGCAGGCAATGGAGAACATGGCATACGTGCGCAGGCTGCTCGAGGAAAAGCAGGCTGGATTCTCCGCGTCCGTGGAATTGGCCGTGTCTTTTATCCACCGTCAGATCGAGTGGTCGGAGGGAAACGATGGAACTGACACTGCCGCCTGGACGCCACGAGACCATCCAGAAGCAAGACCCGGTGCACGAGTGGCGCGCGGCCCGGCTGGCGCGCCTGGGCATCCCCTGGCCGGCGGCCGAAGCTGCCGCCGGCCATGTCGACTGGCACCAGATGGCGGCGCTGGTGCAGCGGGGCTGCCCTCCGTGGCTCGCACTCCGCATCCTGCGCTGATCCAGGCCGGCGACGGAAATGAATGCCCGGCCGGCTAGCATCCCGCCCGCGGCGCCGTCGATGCTGCGCCGCCGCCGCCGCCAGCCGCCTGGAGACGGCGCAGCGACGCCGGCTGACCACCTCGTCCACCGAGGCAAACCTGCACGCCGTCTTTACCGACTACCAGGCGTACTACCGCACCGACGTAGGGTCGCTGGCCACGCCGCTCAAGAGGAGCGGGGCGTGTCCTGTAGGCTCTCGTGCCGCCAGTTCTGGCCGAATTCGGCGTCATGCAGCCTGCGGAGCTGGTGGGCGTAATGGTCCAGCCGGTCGGCGGCGCGCTGCATCTCGTGAAAGTCATGGCCGTGCTCGCGGGCGGCCGTCTTCTCCTCGCCCCGCTTACGCACAATGCCCAGCTCTTCCCGGCTCAGCTCCACGATCTTGTCCAGTGTTTCTTCCAGATTCATGACGTCCTCTTCTGCGTGACCGCGAATAGCTTCGCCGGTCTGGGCGGTAGATCAGTGGCGGTGACGATGGCGCTCTTCCTCATCCAGACATGCAGGGCCTCCAATGGCCCGCTGGGGCAAAGGACGGATGCAGGCAGGCTAGCTGAGTCCAATCCGTTCCCGGATGCCGGGGCTGAAGCCTGGTACGTCTCCCTGGCCGTGCGGCCCAGGGGGCGGTGCGGTACCCAAGTCAACGCCCTGGCCCAGTGCGCCCCACGTCGTGCTGCGGCGATGCTAAGCCTGGCACTGTCCGCAGGAGGCCGCGTTCGAGTACGACCGGCAGGAACAGCTCGCGGTATCCGTGTTCGTCGAACAGCACCGTGACCTGGTCGGCGTCGTAGCGCTGCACGGTGCCCTCGCCCCAGCTCTGGCTTACGACGCGCGTGCCGACCGCGAACGGGACGTCGGTGCGCGCGGCCTCGGGGTGCGCGAGGTCGTTGTCGCAGTTCCCGCAGGGGCCCGGGTAGTCCTGTCCGAAGTAGGTGAGCAGGAACGAGCGTCGGCAGCCGGTGTGCTCGGCATAGTGGCGCATCATCGCCAGCCGGGTGCGTTCTATCTCGTTCTCGCGTTCGGTCTCCGCGTCCGACGCCTGCAGTGCGGCCGCGACGGTGATCGTCCCGGTCCAGCGAACCTCGCCGTCCGGCTGCCAGGCCGCCGCGCCGAGATCAGCCAGCCGGACCAGTGCGGCCGTCTGCTGCCGTCCGCCCGCCTCGACCCGCTGACCGGCCGCGAGC
>JBAUAY010000282.1:0-4240 GCA_049676235.1 Streptosporangiaceae bacterium | reverse complement strand
TGCCCAGGGCGGACGGCGCGAGGATGGCGGCGAACGCGCCCTGCAGCGCCCGGGCCGCCACCAGCATCTCGAACGAGACGGCGGCCCCCCCGATGGCCGAGGAGACCGCGAATCCGGCCAGGCCCGTGATGAAGACCCACTTGCGGTTGTACATGTCGCCGAGCCGGCCGCCCACCAGCAGCAGGCTGCCGAAGGCCAGGGCGTAGGCCGTCACGACCCACTGCCGGTCGCCGTTCGGGAACCCCAGCGAACGCTGCGCCGACGGCAGCGCGATGTTGACGACCGTGGCGTCCAGGACCACCATCAGCTGGGCGATAGCCACCACGACCAGGACCAGCCAGCGCCGGTCGACGGGGGCTGGCTGGTCCTGGACGGCAGATGACATGAATCTATGCCCCTTCGCGTAGAGCGCACCGCACGGATCGCTACCAGGGTCCGGAGCAACGATTGCCCAGCAAATGCTGCTGGAGATGGCGGGCCGAATGCTGCCATCTCAAGCCACGATAGACATGCCGGAAACGCCACGTCCACCCGGGCCGAACGGGCCATGGTGCGTGCCCCCGGGACCGGCTCCGCGCCCTGGCCGTGCTGCTCTCGCCGTGGCTGCCGGGATCTACCCGGGCCTGGCCGGTCAGGAAGTCAGCCAGGCCAGCAGGTCAGCGTTGATCGTGGCGGCCTGGGTGGTCGGCATGCCGTGCGGGAATCCGTGGTAGGTCTTCAGCGTGCCGTTCTGCACGAGCTTGGCGGACAGCGGCCCGGAGTCGGCGTAGGGAACGATCTGGTCATCATCGCCGTGCATCACTAGGACCGGCACCGTGATCCCCTTGAGGTCCGCGGTGAAATCGGTCTGGGAGAAGGCCACGATCCCGTCGTAGTGCGCCTTGGCTCCGCCCATCATTCCCTGCCGCCACCAGTTCTCGATGATCGCTTCCACCGGTTCCACGCCGGGCCGGTTGAAGCCGTAGAAGGGGCCCGACGGCAGCGCCCGGTAGAACACCGACCGGTTCGCGGCCAGCTGGGCCTGCAGGTCGTCAAAGACGCTCTTGGGCAGGCCGCCCGGGTTGGCGTCGGTCTGCACCATCAGCGGCGGCACCGAGCTGATCAGGACCGCTTTCGCCACCCGGCTCTCGCCGTGCCGGGCGATGTAGCGCACGACTTCGCCGCCGCCGGTGGAGTGCCCGACGTGGACGGCGTCCCGGAGATCCAGATGGGCCGTCACCGCGGCCAGGTCATCGGCGTAGTGGTCCATGTCGTGACCGCCGCTGGTCTGGGTGGAGCGTCCGTGCCCGCGCCGGTCATGGGCGATGACGCGGTAGCCGTGCTGCAGGAAGAACAGCATCTGGGTGTCCCAGTCATCGGCCGAAAGCGGCCAGCCGTGACTGAAGACCATCGGCTGGCCCGATCCCCAGTCCTTGTAGAAGATCTCCGTGCCATCGGTCGTGGTGATCGTGCCCATGCGCTGCCTCCACTGGTCTGGGCGCTGACGTCGAAATGTTTGCCCTGACAGGCTAACTAGTTTCCTGTTAGCACTCCAGGCCGCTAGGCTGCCGCCGCGGTGAACCTCCGGGATCGGGATCCGATCTGGAACGTGACGGGCAATCGACGCTCATGACTTGGGGTTCGGCGCGCACGTTCCCCTGACGGCGAGCCTTGGCCAGCCAGGTGCCGCCTCGCGCCCCGGGGCCGGCGGGCGCGATGATGACATCAGGAGATGAGTAAATGCGAGTACTGATGATCGCGCCGCCGGGCGCGGGCAAGGGGACTCAGGGCGCGCTGATCGCCGCGCACTTCGGCATCCCGCACATCGCGACCGGTGAACTGCTGCGCGATCACGTCGCGCGGCGGACCGCGCTCGGCCAGGCCGTCCAGGCGTATCTGGACCGCGGCGAACTCGTGCCCGACCAGGTCGTCCTGGACATGGTGCGGGAGGCGATGGTCGCCGCGAAGGCGGCCGGAGGCGGGTATGTTCTCGACGGAATCCCGCGAAACATGGCGCAAGCCCGCGCTGCCTACCTGATCGGCCGCGAACTCGAGATGACCGCGGATGTGGCACTGCACCTGCAGGCCGACGATGCCGAACTCATGCGTCGGCTGCTCGCGCGAGCCGCGCTGGAGCATCGCTCCGACGACACGCCAGACATCATTGCCCAGCGCCTGGCCCTCTACTACGAGGTGACATCTCCCATCCTGGCGTGGTACCGCGACCGCGGAATCCTGGTCGCGGTGGATGCGATGCGTTCCGCGCAGCAGGTGGGCCGCGAAATCCTGACCGCCCTGGACGCGATGCGCCCGCTCCCGGGCCATGTGCCCGGGCAGGCACGGCTCCCCGTTGACCTCACCGGTCTGGAGGACGCCTTCGGCGCCGCCGGCCCCGCCGCCAGCACATCCGGCTGAGCCCTCCGGCCAGCCACCAGGGCTGGCGCCGGCGCACGCCACCGCCGGACAACCACTGAACGCTGACCTTGATAGAGCTGTCAACTCAATCTTGACAGTCCCGGCAAAGTAGGAGACTGGTTGTCGGCGCGCTCGCCGGGAACTTCGGCTGTGGCGCGCAGTGCGGCGTCGAGCATCCGTTCGCGCCGGTCGATTTCCTCGCCCATGTGCAGGACCAATGACGCGAGCTCGGCTGTGTTGCCCGGTCGGATCCGGACGCAGAATGCGGCCAGCCGGCGCGTGAGCGCGCGGCGCCTGCTTACCGGCGCCCGCGTGATCACCTGCGGGATGCCCAGGCACCTGAGCGCGAGGACGCGGCCATCCGGGCAGCCAGGCCCGGGGGGATTTTCGGCGACGCTGGCTGGTAGTCCCCGCTCGGTAGCTGTCATCTGAATCGGTTCGTCCTTTGCGGGATGGGTTGCGACAGGCACTGCGTGAGGAGTAGGACGCGCCGCGCACGCGCCCGGTTGACAGGAAACGGCGTAGTCACGGGTCAGGCGGTAACGCCAGGGGTCTGGGGTGCCAGGACACAGTAACGGTGATGGTGATGAGGGGCTCCGTTAGTTCTGCCCTACGCGTTCTTGCCCGACGGAGCCGCATCCTGCACGCCCGTCTCTCGCCATGGGGCGACCCGTTCCTGATCGAGCAAGTCTGGCCGGCGCAGGTACTCGATCATCAGCCGAACCGTTTCAGCTGCGTCCCGGGTCAGTTCATAGCACTGGGCTGCGGACCTGCAGCGATCGGGTCCGAGCTGCCGGGCCAGCGACACGATCTCGGCCGACAGCCGACTGAGCTCCGGGCCGTCCGCTGGGTTAACCGGCCACGGCTCCGTTCCGTCCGCCGCGCCAAGCCGAGCAAACTGGTCCCCGAGCCAGCTCCACGGATCAGCTGTCAGCTTCGCATCCCATACCCGCGGGCAGGGCTCATGACCAAGGAACTGCGGATGATAGTGCGCGACCCCGAACGTCCCTGGCGCGTCGGTGAGACGATCAAACAAGTCGGCGCGCCACAACGGCCGGTCCACGGCCACGAGCTGCGCGGCTGACTCGCTACCTCGGCGCGGATGCGCCGCCAGCTCCCGCAGCTCTATCCGGACACCGTGCTCCATGGAGGCATCAGCCAGGTCGATCTCGAACCAGTGCCGGACGATGACCGCAGTGCGCGACAGGGTGAGAATGTGCTGCACGGGCGCCTCCAGCAGGCTCGGCGCCGCCATCTTGGCCGGCGCTCACATCGCGGGCCGGCGCTGGTCCGGCGCTGGCCACTGTAATTGTCGCGCAAAACGAGCTGCGCCACAGGCCCACAGCAGTTCGGGGCGGTTCCGCGGCACGTGGTAGTCGTTCTAGCTGTCCGCGGCCGGGTCCCCCGGCCGGACGATGCCGGTCTCGTAGGCCAGGATCACGGCCTGGACCCGGTCGCGCAGCCCGAGCTTGGCTAGCAGGTTCCCGACGTGCGATTTTACCGTGGCTTCGCTGACTACCAGGTCAGCCGCTATCTCCGCGTTGGTCAGCCCGCGGGCGAGGCGGAGCAGGATGTCCCGTTCCCTGACGGTCAGCGAGGCCAGCCGCGACGGGGCCGGCAGCGTCGCGGGCGGCCTGCGGGCGAACGCGTCGATCAGCCGCATCGTCACCGACGGCGCGAGCAGCGCGTTTCCTGCTGCGGCGACCCTGATGGCGGCGATGAGATCGTGCCGCGGGGCGTCCTTCAGCAGGAATCCGCTCGCGCCCGACCGCAGCGCCTCGTACACGTAGTCGTCGAAGTCGAAGGTGGTCAGCATGACGACCCGCGGCGGGCCGGCGCGGTCGCC
>JBAUAY010000281.1:0-1720 GCA_049676235.1 Streptosporangiaceae bacterium | reverse complement strand
CCGCAATCCTCGCGGTCTCGGCCTGCGCGGCCGCCTGGGGCCGAGGCCGCGATGCCGGGCCGTCGGCCGGGGAACCCGCGACCGCGGAACCCGCGACCGGGGAACCTGCGGCCGTCACGGGCTTTTTCTCCCACCAGCGCTGCTCGACGGGGATCGACGGCCGCGTCGGGGTCACGGCCTGCCGGTCAAGGGTCATCTCCAGGCTCCCGGTGGACACCCAGTCCGGATCACAGCACTCCTGCAGGCGCCGGACGAGCTCGTCGACCTGCGGGTCTCCCATCGCGGCCAGCTGCTTCCAGGCTTCGGTCTTGAACGGGGGGAAGAAGTCGTTCTTGGCGAACAGCAGGTTCTTGGAGTTGTAAAGCGCCAGCCAGAGCCCCGGATCCTTGCCCAGCGCGACCAGCGACAGGTAAATGACCAGGGCGGAGAAGGTGTCGAGCCAGCGGTCCCAGACGTGCTGCAGAGGGTGCTGGTAGTTCGGGTGGCCGAACTCGGTGGGCGGAGATTGGCCCGCCAGCTGCGGAATCCAGACCCCGTCGAAATCGACCAGGCGAAGCCGCCCGTCCTGGTCGACCATGACGTTGCCGTGCTGCAGATCGCCGTGGGTGAACTCGCTGCTCTGCATCAGCGCCACCAGGGCACGCCACTTGGCGGCCAGCGTGGCCAGGGCGGCGGTGTTGGAGCTCGTCACCAGGAAGTCCACGTATTCGTTGAGCGTCCGGCCGTCGATCCAGTCCATGGTCAGCACCGGCCAGGTCGCCCGGTTAACCTGGATGGCCCCATCAAGCCACGTGGTGCCCGACACGTACGGGCTCAGGTCGCACGCGGCCAGGTAGGCGTCCAGCGCACTGTACCGGTCCCGGCTGGAGGCGTCGTTCCTGATGTAGCAGCGCAGCGCCTGGGTCGTGCCCTCCACCGAGGCCTGGAACACCACGGCACTGCTGCCCCGGGCCAGCGTGGGTCCCAGGCTGTCCCAGACGAACTCGGCGGCCTGCAGCTTCGGCACGGTGAACGCCCGGACCGGCACCTGCACGGCCTTGTAGTAGTCGCCCGCAGCCGGATATGCGGTCATCGGCATGCCAGCAGGAAGGCAGGCTGGCCGGCCAGCATCCGCAGCCGCATGAGCGTCACGTCGTCGTTCTTCATCCTCTTAGCGCTGTTCTGCTCTCTGCGTTGGTCCTCGACCAGGCGGGCGAACACATCGGGGTGCGCCAGCGTGGTCAGGGTGTCCCAGACCTTGGCCTCGTCGCGCACGATGGTCCGCAGGATCCATTGAGCCATCGCGTCGGTGGCCGCGAACAGGAAATCGCCGACCTCGAGCGCCCCGCCGCCGGTCAGCAGGCGTCCGGTCATCCGGTCCAGGCTGGCGCGCGAGGTGTGCACGCCGTCGGGCAGGGCGCCGAAGTCTTCTGGTCCCATCGGCGGGAACGCGGCGATCAGGCGGCCCGCCCGGACGTGGAACAGCACCGTGTCGCCGAGCGCGACGGCCCGCCAGTAGGGCTCTTCGCCGTCAAGTGAGTAGATATCGAAGCCGAGCAGGGTCGCGAACGAACCGACCTCGGCGAACTTGCGCTCCTCGATGATGCTGTCGAACTCCCGCACGTCGGCGGCCCACCGATCCTGCATCGCGGCGAACCAGGCCCGCATCGCGGAGGGCTCGAGGCTGGGTCCCTCGGATCCCCGGCTGGGTTCACCCCAGGCCTGCGGCGCGAACGATCTG
>JBAUAY010000280.1:0-6025 GCA_049676235.1 Streptosporangiaceae bacterium | reverse complement strand
GTGGCGGTGCACCCGGACGACCCGCGCTACACCAGGCTGATCGGGAGGACGGTCGAGCTGCCGCTCACCGGCCGCCGCATCCCGATCATCGCTGACGAGCACGTCGACCCCGCGTTCGGCACCGGCGCGGTCAAGGTGACCCCCGCCCACGACCCGAACGACTTCGAGATCGGCCGCCGTCACGACCTGCCCAGCGTCACCGTCCTGGACGAGCACGGCGTGATCACCGCGCACGGCCCGTTCCAGGGCCTGGACCGGTTCGAGGCCAGGCCAACGGTGGTGCGCGCGCTACGCGAGCAGGGCCGCATCGTCGCCGAGGTCCGCCCGTACGTGCACTCGGTCGGCCACTGCAGCCGGTGCGGCACCACGGTCGAGCCGCGCCAGTCACTGCAGTGGTTCGTCCGCGTCGGGCCGCTCGCCCAGGCGGCCGGCGACGCCGTCCGCGACGGCCGCGTCCGGCTGCACCCGCCGGAGATGACCGCCCGGTACTTCGGCTGGGTCGACGACATGCACGACTGGTGCATCAGCCGTCAGCTGTGGTGGGGCCACCGTATTCCCGTTTTTTACGGACCTAACGGTCAGGTGCGCTGCATTGGGCCGGACGAGCAAGCCCCGGAGGGCTGGCGCCAGGACCCCGACGTGCTCGACACCTGGTTCTCCTCGGCCCTGTGGCCGTTCTCCACCCTCGGCTGGCCCGAGGACACGTCGGACCTGCGCACCTTCTACCCGACCAGCGTGCTGGTCACCGGGTACGACATCCTGTTCTTCTGGGTCGCCCGGATGATGATGTTCGGCCTGTACGCGATGCGCGAGCCAGGCCCGACGAGCAGGGTGCCGGATGAGGCAGTGCCGTTCCGTGCCGTGGCCCTGCACGGCCTGGTCCGCGACCAGTTCGGCAAGAAGATGTCCAAGTCGCGCGGGAACACCGTGGACCCGCTGGACTGGGTGGACCGGTTCGGCGCCGACGCGACCAGGTTCACCCTGGCCCGCGGGGCCAACCCCGGCGGCGACATCGCCATCAGCGAGGAGTGGGCGGCGGGCTCGCGTAACTTCTGCAACAAGCTGTGGAACGCCGTCCGCTTCGCCCTGCTCAACGGTGCGCATGTCGCGCCGGCCCTGCCTGGCCCAGGCACGTATTCAGTTCCCGACCGCTGGATCTTGTCCCGCCTTTCTGCCGTGATCGCCGAGGTGGACCGGCTGTTCGAGGTGTTCGAGTTCGGCAAGATCTGCGACGTGCTCTACCACTTCGCCTGGGACGAGGTCTGCGACTGGTACCTGGAGCTGGCCAAGGTGCCGCTGACCTCCGGCGATCAGGGGGCCGCCGAAACCACCAGGCGGGTGCTCGGGTTCGTGCTCGACCAGCTGCTGCGGCTGCTGCACCCGGTCATGCCGTTCGTCACCGAGGAGCTGTGGACCGCGCTGACCGGCGAGGACTCGGTCGTGGTGGCCTCGTGGCCGGCGTTCTCCTTCGGTGATGCCCAGGCCGAGGCGGAGATCTCCTCGGTGATGCGGCTGGTCACCGAGATCCGGCGGTTCCGCTCGGACCAGGGGCTGCGGCCCGGCCAGCGCGTCGCGGCCCGGCTGGCGGGCATCGACGGCACGCCATTGGCCGGACACGTGGAGCAGATCCGGTCGCTGCTGCGGCTCAACCCGCCCGGGGACGCCTTCGCCGCGTCGGCGGCGCTCGAGGTCGAGGGCGTCACCGTCGAACTCGACGTGGCCGGCGTCATCGACGTCGCGGCCGAACGCCGCCGGATGGAGAAGGATCTCGCGGCGGCCAGGAGCGAGGCCGAGCAGGCGGCGCGGAAGCTGGGCAACGCCCAGTTCACCGCCAAGGCGCCCGCCGCGGTGGTGGCCAAGACCCGCCAGCGGCTAGAGGTAGCCAACGCGGACATCACCCGCATCGAGCAGCGCCTGGAAGTGCTGAGTTAGCCCGGGGGGACGACCCCCCGAACCCCCCGCTGCGCTCCGCGCCCCGCTGCGGTACCTCGCCGTAGTATCGCGCGGCCGGAGGGGCCATGAGGCCCCTCGCGGGCCGCGTGATGTCGGAGCTTCGCTCCTCGCCGCCCTAGCCACCTCCCCATCGCCCTGCACTGTCCCTAACACATAGGCTGGCTGGATGGACATTGAGGCGCGGATGCGTGAGGTCGAGCGGGAGATTATCTCCCGTCGGCCCGAACATTCCGTTGATCTTGCCCTGGACCGGATGACCGAGCTCGTCGGGCTGCTCGGTGATCCGCAGCGCGCGTGCCCCGTCATCCACGTGACGGGTACCAACGGCAAGACGTCGACGGCCAGGATGATCGATGCGCTGCTGCGCAGCCGCGGCCTGCGGACCGGCCGGTTCACCAGCCCGCACCTGGTGTCGATCAGGGAGCGGATCTGCATCGACGGCGCGCCGATCGACGCCGAGCGGTTCGTAGCGGCATACGAGGAGATCCTCCCGTACGTGCGGCTGGTTGACGAACGGCACCCGGCCGCGATGTCCTTTTTCGAGGTGCTGACGGGGATGGCGTTCGCGATCTTCGCCGACACGCCGGTCGACGTGGTCGTCCTCGAGGTCGGCGTGGGCGGCAGGCTCGACTGCACCAACGTCGCCGACGGCGCGGTGGCGGTCATCACCCCGATCTCGATCGATCACACCCGGCTGCTCGGCGACACGCTGGAGGAGATCGCGGGGGAGAAGGCCGGCATCATTAAGCCCGGCGCGACCGCGGTGCTGGCGCAGCAGCCGCTGGCCGCGGCCGAGGTCCTGCTCAGGTACGCGGTCGAGGTGGGCGCCACGGTGGCGCGGGAAGGCGTGGAGTTCGGCGTGCTCAGCCGCGAGCCCGGGGTGGGCGGTCAGCAGCTGGCGCTGCGCGGCCTGCGTGGCACCTACGAGGACGTCTTCCTCCCCCTTTTCGGCGCGCATCAGGCGGGCAACGCGGCCTGCGCGCTCGCCGCGGTCGAGGCCTTCGCCGGGGTTTCTGACGAGAACATCTACGGGCCCGCCGGGCTCGACGCGGACCTGGTCCGGGAGGCCTTCGCGAAGGTCACCTCGCCCGGCCGGCTGGAAGTCATCCGGCGCAGCCCCACCATCATCATCGACGCCGCGCACAACCCGGCCGGGATGGCGGCGACCGTGGCCGGCCTGCAGGAGTCGTTCATCTTCCGCCACCTGACGGGCGTCTTCGCGGCCAGCGGAGACAAGGACGTGCCCGGCATACTCGCCGAGCTCGAGCCGCTGCTCGACGAGATCGTGGTGACCCGCAACTCCTCGGAGCGGTCGATGGATCCCGGCGAGACCGCCGAACTGGCGGCCGAGATCTTCGGTGAGGACCGGGTGCGGTCCGCCCCCCGGCTCGACGACGCGATCGAGGCCGCGGTCGCGCTGGCCGACGAGACCGTCGCGGAAACCGGCCCGGGCAGCGGCGCGGTGCTGATCACCGGATCCGTCATCACCGCCGGCGATGCGCGCAGGCTGCTCGCCCCGGACGGCGGTGAGCTGCCGCCCGAGCCGAAGGCCAGTACCCCCTCCCGCCACTCGTTTACGGCCGCGGAGCTGTCATGAGCGGGCTGGACATCCCCCTGGAGGGGAAGGGCATCAGGCAGCTCTGCGGCACGGTGCTGATCATGGAAGCGATCGTCATCGGCCTCGCTATCCCGGTGGCCATCGTCGGAGAGCACGCGAACCGCGGCCTGGCCGGCGGGATCGGCGGTGGCCTGGCCGTCTGTGCCCTGCTGATCGGCGGGGTGGTTGGCCGGCCGCGGATGGGTTGGGCTCTGTGGGCGGGAACCGTGCTGCAAGTCCTGGTCATCGCCGCGGGTGTCGTGGTGCCCGCGATGTACATCCTCGGCGTGATCTTCGCCGCGCTCTGGGTCACCGGCATCTGGCTGGCCCGCCGCCACGAGATCCCCCAGCCTCAGCCCCAGCCCTCCACCCCGCCCGCAACCACCCGCCCCGGCGCTCCCGCGCCCTAGGCCCCTGGACTGCACTCCAGGCGCCGGGGTGAGGCCTGGCACGGCGGCAGGCGCGACGAAACCTCGGCCGGCGCGCCGGTGCCGCGCGGGAGGCATTCCCGATCACGGGTAAGCTGGCCGCAGCAGTAGCGAATCGCATCGTCGGCCGCGGCGAGCTATCTGTGCCCTGGTGAAGGAGCGTCGTTGTCAGAACACGCTGTTGTCCTGATCAGACCCGACGAGCCGGGATCGCGAGGTAGACAGGCCTGGGGAGAGATCGTGCTCCTCATCCCGGAACCCGTCTAGCCGACGTCACCGTTTCCGACATGAACACCACGGCCGCTCCATCGGCGCGGCCCCTTGAAATCCTCTCGATAGTTCCAAAGATCCAAAAGCCTGCGGAAGGTTTCCGTTCCCGATGAGCAACGCGCTGAACTTCCTCGGCCGTGACATGGCGGTCGATCTCGGCACTGCGAACACGCTGGTCTACGTGCGTGGCCGCGGCATCGTGCTGAACGAGCCGTCGGTGGTGGCGCTCAATACCAACAACGGCCAGATCGTCGCGGTGGGCGTCGAGGCTAAACGCATGATCGGCCGGACCCCGGGCAACATCGTGGCGGTACGCCCGCTCAAGGACGGCGTGATCGCCGACTTCGACGTGACCGAGCGGATGCTGCGGTACTTCATCCAGAAGATCCACCGGCGCACCCACCTGGCCAAACCGAGGCTCGTGGTGGCCGTGCCGAGCGGGATCACCGGCGTGGAGCAAAGCGCGGTCAAGGAAGCGGGCCACCAGGCCGGCGCACGCCGGGTCTACATCATCGAGGAGCCGATGGCGGCGGCGATCGGCGCGGGACTGCCGATCCACGAGCCCACCGGCAACATGGTCGTCGACATCGGCGGCGGCACCACCGAGGTGGCGGTGATCTCGCTGGGCGGCATCGTCACCTCCCAGTCCATCAGGATTGGCGGCGACGAGCTCGACCAGGCCATCATCACGTTCGCGAAGAAGGAATACTCGCTGATGCTCGGCGAGCGGACCGCCGAGGAGATCAAGATGGCCCTCGGCTCGGCGTTTCCGGCGGCGGATGAGCCGCACGCCGAGATCAGGGGCCGGGACCTCGTCAGTGGCCTGCCGAAGACGGTGGTGATCTCCGCCGCCGAGGTGCGCCGCGCGATCGAGGAGCCGGTCAACCTCATCGTCGACGCGGTCAAGAACACATTGGACAAGTGCCCGCCCGAGCTGGCCGGGGACGTTATGGACCGGGGTATTGCGCTGACCGGCGGCGGAGCCCTGCTGCGCGGACTAGAGTCACGAATCCGGGAGGACACCGGGATGCCCGTGCAGGTCGCGGACAACCCGCTCGATTCGGTGGTGCTCGGCACCGGGAAGTGCGTCGAGGACTTCGAGACCCTGCGTCAGGTGCTGGTCCCTGACACCAGGCGCTAAGGCGGCGTCGTCTATTAGACGCTTAAAACCTCGCCGTATGGTCGCGGCGGGCCGACGAGGAGCTGCTGTGCACAACAACCGGCGTACTCGCCTGGTGCTTGGCGTGCTCCTGGTCGCCGCGATCATCTTGATTACGCTCGACTTCAGGGACGGCGGCGCCTCGCCGGCCCGGAACGTGGGCGCGGACATCTTCGGGCCCGTCGAGCGGGTCACGCACGACGTGACCGACCCGGTGGCCAGCGTTTTCGACTCGATCACCGGCGGCCCTTCGGCCCAGAACACCATCGCCACCTTGCAACGGCAGAACGCCGAACTGCGCGCCGAGCTCAGCTCGGCCCAGCTGAGCAAGGCGGCGAAGCAGCAGCTGGCCCAGCTGCTTCAGCTCGATTCGGGCGGCTACCGTATCGTGGCGGCCAGCGTCATCGCGGCCGGGGGCGACTTCTCCGACACGGTCACACTGGACACGGGCAGTAAAGACGGCATCAGGCCGAACGAGACCGTGCTCAACGGATCGGGTTTCGTCGGCACGGTCACCCAGGTAAGCGCGGACACCTCGACCGTCTTGCTGGCCAACGACGCGTCGTCCGTGGTAGGCGTGCAGATGGCGGGCGGCGAGATCGGCGACGTGACCGGAAC
>JBAUAY010000279.1:0-2426 GCA_049676235.1 Streptosporangiaceae bacterium | reverse complement strand
CCCGAGGCCCCCGCTCCCGAAGCCTGGGCGCCCCGCTTCCGGTACACCCCGACCGTCAGCCAGCCGACGCCCGCCCCCCCGGCCGCCTGGGACGATCAGCAGGTCTGGGACGACCAGCCCGCGCCCGGCTTCGAGTTCGACGCCACCCCCCAGACCGCCGGTCCCGGCCGGGCGCACCCCCGCCAGGCACCTCCCGGCCGGGTGCACCCCGGCGCGCCGGGTGCCGGTACCGAGTGGGTCCGGCTGCTCCGCTCGTTCCTGCCCGAGCCGGTCAAGCGCAACTGGTTCGCCGAGTTCCGCTCCGCGCTGCACTTCCGCGGGGCCGGGGTGCGGGTCATCATCCCGATCGTGGCCATGATGGTGTTCGGCGTCGCCGTGGCGGTCATCGCCGGCGCGAACAGCAGCCCCAACGGCTCGGCCCCGCCCCCGACCGCGCTCGGCTTCCCGCCCGCCACCCTGGCCGGGAACGCGTTCAGCGCGGCGGCCACCGGGCGCGGCATCAGCCAGACGCTCGGCCGGGTGACCAGCGACGGGGCCGAGATCGTGGCCGTCGGCTCGCAGCAGGGCGCGCGGATCGCGCGGGCCCAGTTCTACGTGTCCGCCGACGGCGGGCGGACCTGGTCCATGGGCCACGTGCGCACTCCCGACGGCGGGCCGCCGCCTCCGGGGTACGCGGCGCGGTTCGTGGCGGGCGGGCGCGGCGCCTGGGTGGCCCTCGGCCCCTCGTCGATCTGGACCAGCCCCGACGGCCGGATTTGGACTCTGTCCTCCACCGCCGGGCTGCCCCTGCGGCCGGGCGACCAGATCAACGCGGTCAAGCGCACCGCGACGGGCTTCATCGCCGCCGGGTCGGCCGGGAGCACCCCGCTGGTCTTCCTGTCGGCCAACGGGACCACCTGGCAGCGGCTCCAGCCCCACCTGAACGCGGGCACCGGCCGCGTCCTGGACATCAGGTACGCCGCCGCCTTCGGCAACCAGATCCTGATCGCGGGCGACGTCACCATCACACAAAACACGGGCACCCAGACCGCAGGTAAACCGCCGCAGCCGGTGACGATCAAGACCAGCGCCGCCTGGCTGAGCGGCAACGGCGGCACGACCTGGACGCTGGCCGTCCCGCCAGGCCCGCCTACTCCGGCCGGGCACGGCGCCCAGGCCCAGATCAGCGGCGTGACCGTCACCGGAGGCGGATTCATCCTGTTCCGGCCGGCCACCACAGCCGGCAAGCCAGCGGCCGGCAAGCCAGCGGCCGGCAAGCCAGCGGCCCGTAAGCCCGCGGTCGACGTCTATCGCTCGGCCAACGGAACGGCCTGGACGTTCGAAGCCACCCTGGCCGCCAAGGCCGGCTTCATCACCGACATGGTCAACGGCGCCCCGGCCGGCGCGGTGATCACCGGGCAGTCCGGCCCGGGGCTGATCGCGTTCGTGTCGGCCAACGGCGCCTCGTGGCGGCAGATCCCGGCGTTCGGCACCGCCGCGACGCAGGACGTGTCGGGCGTGGCCATCGCCCAGGGCGGCACCGTGGTCGCCGCGGGCACCACCACCAACGACCCCGACAGCCGCCAGCCACTGCTCACCGTGATACCGGGGGACGGCCCGCCGCAAAGCGTCGACATCGGCAAGATCCCCGGCGCGGCCGACCCCGAGCTCGCGGTCAACGACGTCGCGGCCGGGAACGGCACGCAGGTCGCGGTGGGCAGCGCCAACGGCTATCCCGCCGCCTGGATCTCCGCGAACGGCGGCACGACCTGGACCCGGGCCACCGGCCAGAGCCCGGCCGTGCTGGACCGGTCCGGCGTCCAGCAGCTGACCAGCGTGGCCTACGGCGCCGACGGCTGGCTGGCGGTGGGCGGCGTCATCGCCGTCGCCCCGCAGCACCCGGTGGTGCTGACCTCGGGGAACGGCAGCGCGTGGATCGCCGCCGACCGCGAGCCGGCGTTCAGCCAGCCCGGCCTGGTCACCGAGCAAGCGGCCGCCGCACCCACCATGGGTTACGTCATCGTCGGCTACCAGTCCGCCGGCGGCCGCACCATCGCGGCCGCCTGGTATTCGACCGGCCTGACCGGCTGGCAGCGCGCGACGGTCGACACCCCAGGCGACACCCCAGGCGCGCACAACGGCACCCAGCAGATGCGGGCCGTCACCGCGGGCCCGCACGGCTTCGTCGCGGTCGGCGCGGACGGTAACGCGGCCGCCGCCTGGACCTCCCCGAACGGCCAGGCCTGGACCCAGCAGAACGTCCCGCTGCCGGTCGGCGCCACCCGGGCCGCGCTCCAGTACGTGGCGAGCAACGGCCGCACGGTAGTCGCGGTCGGCACCGCCCTCACCACCGCCGGCCAGCAGCTTCCGTTCGCGGCGAGTTCGGCCGACGGCGGCCGGACCTGGGCCGAGTCGGCCCTGCCGGTCCCATCCGGGCGCGCGTTCGT
>JBAUAY010000278.1:0-4757 GCA_049676235.1 Streptosporangiaceae bacterium | reverse complement strand
GATCAAGGACCGGCTGGCGCTGGATTACGGGTGGCACGTGATGCGGGGCAAGCGCGAGGTGTCGCACGTCCGCGAGCTGGACGAGCTGGAGCGCTGGCTGGCCGGTGAGGGACGATGACCACCAGGCGCGGCCGGGGCGAAGGCTCCATCTACCACGACGCCGGGCGCGGCCGGTACGTCGGCGTGCTGGATGTCACCGAGCCCGGCTCGGGCAAGCGCACCCGCCGCAAGGTCAGCGCCACGACCAAGACCGAGACCAGGGCCAAGCTGGACAAGCTGCGCCGCGAGGTGGCCGACGCCGGGCACGCCGGGCCAGCCGCTGGCACCGTCGCCTCGGTCGTGACCGACTGGACCAGCCACCTGCCAGGCCGGATCAAGGACCCGACCAGCAAGGCCATCGTGCGCAGGCACGCCAGCCGCATCACCGCCGAGCTCGGCAAGATCCCGGTCAAGAAGCTCCAGGCGCGTGACGTCGAACGGCTGCTGGCCGCCATGGCAGCCGAGGACCTGAGCACGAGCACGATCCGGGGCTGCCGGTCGGTGCTGGCCAGGGCGCTGGACCGGGCCATCAGGGACCGACTGGTGATGGTGAACGTGGCGAAGGTGGCCGAGATCCCCGAGGGCACCGTCCGCAAGTCCCGGTCGATGACCACGGCACAGGCCCGCCAGCTCCTGAGCTCCGACCTGGACACCTGGTGGCGCGCGTACTTCACCCTGGCCCTGTACTGCGGTCTGAGGCCCGGCGAGTTGACAGGCTTGCGATGGGAAGACGTGGATCTAAACGAAGGACTGATCCGGGTCCGCACGTCGTTGAAACGCGGATCAGCCGGGCTAGCTCCGGGCGAGCTCAAGACCGAATCCAGCAAGCGCACCCTCTCGATGCCCGAGGCAGTGCGTGCCGCGCTCATCGCGCTGTGGGCCGAGCAGGAGACCGACAAGCTGCGGCTGGGCCAGCACTACCTGGACAAGCACGACATCGTGTTCCGTGATGACGCCGGTCGGCCGATGTCCCGCCAGCGGCTCAACATCGCCTTCAAGGACGTCCTTGAGGCAGCCGGGCTCGGCCGCAATTGGCAGCCTCGGGAGACCCGGCACACCGCGATCAGCATCGCGTCGGAGCACGGCGTGAGCATCGAGGATCTGGCGGACATGGCAGGTCACGTCAACGCGAATGTCACGCGGGCAACCTACCGGCACCAGATCTCCGATACCGTGACCAGGGCTCCCGCCGCGCTGGACCAGGCGCTGGGGTGAGCATGACCCGTAGGCTCCCAGTTAGGCTCCCAGACCTATGGCACGCTACGACGATGACCTGCGCTTCGCGCATGTCCTCGCAGACAACGCCGATGACATCACCACCCGGCGGTTCCGGGCGCTCGATCTGCGGGTGGAGACCAAGCCCGACCTCACGCCGGTGTCCGATGCCGATCAGGCGGCCGAGGAGTCGCTACGTAACGTGCTGCGCCGGTCACGCCCGCGCGACGCGGTACTCGGCGAGGAGCTTGGCCGGTCTGGCTCGGGGCCGCGCTGCTGGGTCATCGACCCGATCGACGGGACGAAGAACTACGTGCGCGGCGTCCCGGTTTGGGCCACGCTGATCGGGCTGATGGACGGCCCGGACGTCGTGGTCGGGGTGGTGTCCGCCCCGGCCCTGAGCCGCCGCTGGTGGGGTGCCCTCGGCGGCGGTGCCTGGGCCGGGCGCAGCCTGACCAAGGCATCGCCGTGCCGGGTATCCGGGGTGACCAAGCTGGGCGACGCGTCGATGTCCTACTCCGGGCTCGGCGGCTGGTCCGAGCGCGGGCTGCTTGACAACTTCCTCGGCCTGACCCGGTCGGTGTGGAGAACCCGGGGGTTCGGGGATTTCTGGTCGCACATGCTGGTCGCGGAGGGCGCCTGCGATATCTCCGCCGAACCCGAAGTGACGCTGTGGGACCTGGCCGCGCTCCAGATCATCGTCACCGAGGCTGGCGGCCGGTTCACCTCGCTCGAGGGCGAAGCCACGCCGGACGGCGGCAGCGTGGTGTGCACGAACGGTCACCTGCACGACGAGGTACTAGCCCAGCTGCGAAATTCTCACGGCTAAATAACTCCACCCGGCCGGGTAAACAGGGGCTTGCCCTCCGGGGTGAATTAACCGATGCTGGTGGGACGTCACAAATGCACAAGCGTCGGAATCAGGGGGTGTTACTCGTGAACGTGCGAGACGGCATGTCCCGTCTAGTCCTTACCATCGGGCCGACCCATACCCTGCGGCAGGCCGCCCGCATGATGTCGGCGCGGCACATCGGCGCCGCCGTCGTGATCGACTCGGAGCACGCGGGCATCGGCATCCTGACCGAACGTGACATCCTCAACTCGGTAGCCGCGGGCGAGGATCCGGACGCCGAACTCGCCGCGCAGCACCGCACCGAAGACCTCACCTATGCCTCGCCCGAGTGGACCCTGGAAGAAGCCGCCGAGGCGATGATCCGGGGCGGGTTCAGGCACCTCGTCGTGGTCGAAGGCCACGACGTGGCCGGTTTGCTCTCCATGCGCGACATCGTGCGCTGCTGGACCTCCGCCGAGTCGGTCCGGTCCACTCAGCCGCAGGCCGCCGTCACCTCGGCCTGAACCCGAAGAACCCCGAAGAACCCGAAGGCCCCTGAGCACGGCCGCGGACCGGAGTTACCTGTAGGTGGCCGCCAGCGGCTTGCCGGAGTTGACCGAGCGCCCCGCAGGACACGATCGAGGGGCTGGTGACCGGAGGTTTCGGCTCGAATCCGCGCGGTGGTGCCGGTCCGCGAGGCTCCCGAAATGCCGGACACTTAGGAGATGAACCGCGAGGGCGCGGAAACCTTCCTGCGGCTGGTGGCCGAGGCCGAGATGCGCGGCCTGCTGGCGTCTGCCCCGGCCGAGCCGGGGCACTCGGGCCGGGGCCGGAGCAAGGTGATGGTGGTGGGCCAGGCCCTGACCGCCGTCGGAGCGCTCGATACCGGCACCGTGCAGGACATCCTGGCCGATTTCGACCTGGCCGTGAGCCTCCGGCAACTCCACGCCAGCCCGGGATCAGCCGGAACCGCCGCAGCCGGAACCGCCGCAGCCGGAACCGCCGGAGCCGGAACCGGGTCACCCGGGGCCCTGCCCGCCGGGACTATCCGCGCCGTGGTGGCGGCCCGCCTGGCCGCCCAGATCCAGGCCGGCCGTTCCGTCCCGCCGACCCCGACGGCCAGGCTAGCGGGCAGCTGGCTGGCCGGGAGCGCCAGATCACCGGGACCGGCGGACCCGGGGCCGCCCGATCACGACCCGGATCAGGGGGCGGATGACCGGTTCGTCCCGGTCGGGCTGACGATCCCGTTTCACGACGAGAACATCAGCGGCGATCTGTACCTCATGTCGTTCGCGCACACCGGCTCGGGCGCGCGATTCATCGCGGTGTGGGGGATCCGCACCCCGTTGCTTCAGCTTCGGCTGGGCTTGGCGCACCCCGACCTGATTCCGTTCGGGCAGTTCACCGTGGCCGACGACCGGGGCGCCCGGTACGAGCTGGACTTCACGCCCGGCGGCGGCCCCGAGTGGACCAGCGTGATCGGCCTGCGACCCGCCCCGCCGGCCGGCATCCGCTGGCTCAACGTCGCCGCGCCGCTCGGCCCGGCGGTGCGCATCGACCTGGATCAGGTCGGCCCGACAGCGACCAGCGAGCCGGAGGTCAGCGAGGCGAAGCTCAGCCCCGGCGAGCATCTGCTGATCATGCTGGCGGAGCAGTTGCTCACGGTGGCCCCTGGGTTCCCGCGCGATCTGCGGCAGCAGATGGCCATGCTGTCGCCGGGGCCGTTGCACGCCATGGCCGCCGGGCTGGGCGGCATCATCGCCGGGCTCGAGGCCGCCGAGGTCCTGTCACCGCTCAGCCCGCTGCCCGCCCGGCTCGCCGCGCTGTGCGCCAGCCTGGGCGTCGACGGGCACGGGATCGCCGCGCCGCCCGCGGATGACCTGCCGGAACCCTGGCTCAGCCTGCTCGCCCACTACCAGCGCAGGAAACCGGACACGGCCATGGTGCGCGATGGCTACGCGGCAGTGACGGCCGCCCTGCCCGAACTGGACGGCATCAGGCTGGTCCTGCTCGGCCTGCACAACACCGAGGGAACCTCGTCCCTGCACGTGCTGGCCCGCGGGATGACGGTGGAAGGCCATGCCGGGCCGCTCGGGGTCGACCTGGACTTCCCGCTGTCGATCTGGCTCAGGGACAGCGGTGGCCGGTGGCACGCCGCCTGCCCGGCCGGCTGGCACAGGTCCGGACCCAAGGGCCGCGAGTGCGCGGTCCGGCTGCGCCTCGTGCCGCCGCTGCCCCAGTCCACGACCTGGGTCGAGGTGGTAGCCGGCGGCCGTTCGGCCGAGGTCCGCACCAGGCTGCCGGTCCGCTGGGGGTACCCGCAATGACCGAGGGACCGAACGATCCCTGGTTCGGCTGCCTGGCTCCCTGCGAGGCTCACGTGCCGTGCGGCCAGGGCCGGCACATCGTCCGCTGGGAAGCCGGGACGCTCCGGCTGCCCAGCCATCCCGACGCCGAGGCTGAACTCGTGCTCGCCGCTCTTGGCGGGGAGAAGGCCAGGTGCGTCGAGGTGGCCGAGGCCTGGGGCCGGCACGCCGAGGACCTGTCCGTGCTGCGCATCGGCCCGCGCGGCCCGGCCGACGAGATCGCGGTCAGCTGGGACGACTTTGACGCGGCGGTGCAGGGCTGGACGGCCGGGCCGCCCTACGGGCAGGCGCGATCGGTGCCGATG
>JBAUAY010000277.1:0-13747 GCA_049676235.1 Streptosporangiaceae bacterium | reverse complement strand
ACGACGGCTACTACGGGGGCCGCGTCCTGGCGGACCGGCTGCGGCCGCACGGAGCCGTCCCGGTCCCGGTAGACCTGCAGGACCTGGCCGCCGTCGAGCGTGAGCTGACCGCCGCGCCGTCGGTGCTGTGGGCCGAGACGCCGACCAACCCGCTGCTCCGGGTGGCCGACCTGGGCCGGCTCGGCGCGCTCGCGGCCTCGGCTGGCGCGCCCATGGTGGTGGACAACACCGTCGCCACGGGCCTGCTGCAACGGCCGCTCGAGACCGGCGCGACGGCCTCGCTGTACTCACTGACCAAGTCGGTGTCCGGGCACTCCGACGTCATCCTGGGCGCCGTGGTCAGCCGAGACGCCGAACTGCTGGCCGCGCTGCGGGCCTGGCGGTCCAGTGGCGGCGGCATCCCGGGGCCGTTCGAGGCCTGGCTGGCGCTGCGCGGGCTCAAGACCCTGCCGCTGCGGATCGCGCGCCAGTCACACAGCGCGCTGGCCGTCGCCAGGCACCTGGCCGGCCATCCGCGGGTGGCCTCAGTGCACTATCCCGGTATCGATACATCGACATTCGAGGTGGCTTGTCGGCAGATGCCCGACGGGTTCGGCCCACTGCTGTCCTTCGAGGTCACGCCCGGTAGCGCCGAAGCCGCGGACACCGTGGTAGCGAGTTCCCGGCTGATCTTGCCCGCCACCAGCTTCGGCGGCGTGGAATCGACCTGGGAACGCCGCGCCCGGTGGCCGGGCGAAACCGCGCCGGCCGGCTTGATCCGCATGTCGGTCGGCGTTGAGCCGGTCACGGACCTGATCACCGATCTCGACCATGCCCTGGGGGTGCTGTGATGCAAGCGGTCATCGGTGACTACGAGCTCGACGACGACCCGGCCAGGATCGATCCCGCGGCCGCGGTGTCGTTCCTGACCACCGAAGCCTACTGGGGCCGGTGGCGCGGCGAGCCGGACATCAGGCGGCAGATCGCCTCGGCCGGGCGCGTGGTCGGCGCCTACGACCAGAACGGCGAGATGGTCGGCTTCGCCCGCGCCTTCGGCGACGGCGGGTCCGCCTACCTCGGCGACGTGTACGTGCTGCCCGCCCACCGCGGCGCCGGCCTGGGCCGGGCCATCGTCCAGATGATGATCGAGGACGGCCCGGGTGCAGGATGGCGCTGGATGCTGCATACCTCCGATGCACACGGACTGTACCGCTCGTTCGGCTTCGCCCCGCCGGACGGCCATCCTTCCAGGTACCTGGAGCGTCCCGCGCAGCCGGAGCGCCCGGCGGCCGGGCCAGCCGCCGTCACCGCGGGACCGCTCACCGGCCAGCACCTGCGGCTCGAGCCGCTGCAGCATGGGCATGCGCCCGGCCTGCTGGTCGCGGCCTCCGGCGGCGGCGAGCTCTACCGTTGGTCCCCGGTGCCGCAGGACGAGGCCGGGGTTCGCCGGTACGTCGAGACGGCGGTCGCGGCCCGGGACGCCGGCCAGGCGGTACCGTTCGCCGTGGTCCGGATGACCGACGATGCGGTGATCGGCTCGACCCGGTTCTTCGACCTCGGCTACTGGCCATGGCCGGACGGGCGCCAGCACACTGGCCCGGATACGTGCGAGATCGGCCACACCTGGCTCAGCCGGGACGCGATCAGGACCGGCGCGAACACCGAGATGAAGCGGCTCATGCTCACGCATGCCTTCGAGGTCTGGCAGGTGCGGTCGGTATGCCTGCACACCGACGCGCGGAACCAGCGCTCACGCGACGCGATGCAGCGGATCGGCGCGCGCTTCGAGGGCGTCCTGCGCGCGCACCGGCTCGGCGCGGACCTGAACCCGAGGGACTCCGCCCGGTTCAGCATCACCGCGGCCGAATGGCCCTCGGTCAGACTGCGTCTTGACGAGCTTGCCCGCCGCTACCAGCCAGCCTGACGACGCCGGTCGCCCCGGCGTGCGACCGGGAACGCTGAGACCCGAAGACTCGCCACCAGGCCTGGCCCGTTTCCGGCAGCATGTAGATCGGGTCGTAGTAGGGGTACTCGCGGCTGAGCGCCAGCTCATCGTCGGCCTCGATGGCGGTGCGGTAGTTCTTGGTCCAGTACGAGATGCCGTGGTCGGTGTCGTACCTGGCCACCTGGTGCAGCCAGCGCTTGCCCACGTAGGGCACGTCGCAGACCATCCGCGGAGTGGCGAAGCCGGGCAGGTAGCCCATGATCTCGTGCTGCAGAGACTGACCCTCGCGCAGCGTCAGCCGCCAGTGCTCGCTGCCCGGGATCATGTCGCACATGTAGAAGTAGTAGGGCATGATGCCGGCCCCGTCGAGCAGCGCGAAGCACAGGTCGAGCAGCGCCTTGGCGCTGTCGTTGGTCCCGCGCAGCAGCACGCCCTGGTTCCGCACGTCGCGGACGCCGGCCTCCAGCATGGCCTGAGTAGCCCGGGCCACCAGCGGTGTCACCGACTGGGCCGAGTTCACGTGGGTGTGGATGGCGATGCTCACCCCGCGTGAGCGGGCCGTGGTGGCGAGCCGGGCCATGCCCGCCCGCACCTCGTCGGACAGCCAGTGCTGCGGCAGCCCCATCAGCGCCTTGCTGGCCAGCCTGATGTCCCTGATCGAGTCGATCTCAAGCAGCGCCGCCACGAACGACTCGAGCCGCGGCCAGGGCAGGTTGGCCACGTCCCCGCCGGAGACCACCACGTCGCGGACCCCGGGCGTGCGGCGCAGGTAAGAGAGCATGGCACTGAGCCGGTCCTCCCTGGCCAGCGCGAACTTGTGCTTGTCGGTGACCGGCGTGGGGTTGCCGACCAGGTCCATCCGGGTGCAGTGCCCGCAGTACTGCGGGCAGGTGGGCAGCAGTTCCGCGAGCACCTTGGTGGGGTAGCGGTGGGTGAGGCCCTCGACCGCCCACATCTCGGCCTCGTGCAGCGAGTCGCGCTCGGCGTACGGGTGGGACGGCCAGTCGGTCCGCCGGTCGCTGAACGCCGGTACCATGTACCGGCGCACCGGGTCGGCGTAGAACGCCTCGGTGAAGCCGGGCTGGTCGGGAGCACCGTTCGGCACCATGGTGTTGAGCATCTGCGGCGGCAGCAGCATCGACATGGTGGCCCGCTCGCGCTGGTCGCGCTCCAGGTCAGCGAAGAAGGACTCGGCCAGCCCCGATCCGGTGACCTGCCGCAGCTGCCGCGGGTTCTTGACGCAGTGCGCGCGCTGCCACTGCGCGGACTCCCAGTCGGCGGCGGACACCCCGGCCCAGCCGGGGAACCGGCGCCAGTCTGGTTCGGCTAGCTCATGTCGCTGGTACACATACGGCTGCGAGACCATGGAAGCCACCCCCTCCATTTCTGCATGATACCGAAGAACCTGCGGTACAAAACGGATCAGACCGTAGATCTTCCGGAACAGCCCCGGCTTGGCGTGACTGCCAGCCCGGCGGGTGATACGTCCAGGTCGACGGTTCGGCGGTCACAAGAAAATCTTCAAATAATGAGCTATTCTACACAATAACTTGTTGATCATAGCTACAAGACAATAAATTTTACCGAACGAGCTGCATCATGCGTACACATCCATGCGCGCACAGGCAGGTAGTCGCCAGCCGGGAAGGACCAGCCCTATGACCCCTTCGTCCTCCTCGCCCCTCGGCCTGCACCGGGTGATCGCCCCCCCAGGCGTCCTCCCGCAGGCGGCCTGGCAGCTTGACCCAAGCCCCGCGATCGCTCCCGACGAGGTCCGCATCCGCGTAGACCGCCTCAACCTCGACGCCGCCTCCTACCGCCAGATCCGCGAGACCTACGCCGCCGACCCCGACAAGATCCGCGCCGCCGTCCTGGACATCATCACCACCCGCGGCAAGATGCAAAACCCCGTAACCGGCTCCGGCGGCATGCTGACCGGCACCGTAGAAGAGGTCGGCCCAGAGTCCCCGCTCGGCCTAAAGCCCGGCCAGCGCATAGCCACCCTCGTCTCCCTAACCCTGACCCCCCTAGCCATCACCGACGGCCTGGCGGCCTGGGACGGCCGTTCGGAGCAGGTGCCGTGCGAAGGCCACGCGATCCTGTTCGCCAGGTCCATCGCCGCGGTGCTGCCCGACGACCTCCCCGTGCCTTTGTCGCTCGCAGTGCTGGATGTGTGCGGTGCGCCCGCGCTGACAAGCCGCGTGGTGAAAGAAGGGGCCGTGGTGGTGATCATCGGTGCCGGGGGAAAGAGTGGATCCCTCTCCGCCGCCGCCGCCCGCCAAGCAGGCGCCGCCAGGATAATCGGAGTCGTCCCCACCCAAGCTGAAGCCCAGCTGCTGCGCGACCTCACGACCACGCAGGACGGAGGCGCGGAAAGTGCGGCGGGCGCCAGCGAAAATCAGCAGAGTCGGTCTTCTCGTCGCCCGACGCACCTGCCGCGGCCGGAGTCCCCTGTAGTCGACGAGATAGTGGTCGCGGACGCCATGGATCCAGTAGGACTGGAGGCAAAAGTCGAGGCCGCAGGAGGACCCGCCGACGTGACCGTCGTGTGCGTAGACGTCCCCGGCTGCGAGGGCGGGGCGATCCTGTCGACGAAGCAGGGCGGCACGGTGATCTTCTTCAGCATGGCCACGTCCTTCGCCGCCGCCGCGCTCGGCGCCGAGGGCCTAGCCGCCGACGTGACCATGCTGGTCGGCAACGGGTACGTGCCCGGCCACGCGAACCTCGCGCTCGACTTGATCCGGAGCACGCCCACGCTGCGCGCCCTGTTCGAGCGGCGCGTCCTAGGAGGCCAGCCATGACGGGCAAACTCGACCTGGACCCGGCGGTGGTGGCGCAGGCCCGCGAGCTGGCCCGGCTCGCCGGGCAGCCAGTCACCGACCTGGCCCGGACGCACACCACCGTCTCGGTGGAACGCGCCGTGCTGCGGCTGGCCGGCCTGGACGGGGCCGACGACGGGATGCCGTGGGTGAACCGGCTCACCGATGCGGTCCGCGAGTCGACCGGGCTTGAGCACGGGGTCGCCCTGCCGGTCTGGGACGCGATGCTGACCGGCGGCTACCCCGACCTGCGCACGCTGGCCGTCGACGCCACCGCGGGCCTGGTCAAGTTCCGGCTGCCCGCGGGGCACGAGGCTGAGGCGGCCAGGGATGCCGCCGCCCGTTCGGTCCATAAGGGCATTTCCCTGATCGACGACCGGCGGGCGGAGCGGGACCGGATGATTGCCGCCACCTCCGACCCGCCGATGCCGTGGATCTACCTCATCGTGGCGACCGGCGACATCTACGAGGACATCCCGCAGGCGCAGGCGGCGGCGCGGGAGGGCGCCGACGTGATCGCGGTGATCAGGTCCACCGGGCAGTCGCTGCTGGACTACGTGCCGGAGGGCGCGACCCGGGAGGGGTACGCCGGGACGTACGCCACCCGGGAGAACTTCCGGCTGATGCGCGCCGCGCTGGACGACGTGTCCCGCGAGCTCGGCCGCTACGTCCGGCTGACCAACTACGCCTCGGGCCTGTGCATGCCGGAAATCGCCTCGCTGGCCGGGCTGGAGCGTCTTGACATGATGCTGAACGACTGCATGTACGGCATCATCTTCCGCGACATCAACCCGGTGCGGACATTCATCGACCAGCGGTTCTCCCGGCAGGTGCACGCGCGGGCCGGCATCGTCATCAACACCGGCGAGGACAACTACCTGACCACCGCCGACGCGGTGGACGCGGCGCACACCGTGGTGGTGTCGCAGCTGCTGAACGAGTACTTCGGCCGCGAGGCGGGGCTCGCCGACGCCCAGCTCGGCCTGGGGCACGCGTTCGAGATCAACCCCGAGGTGCCGGACTCGTTCCTGCTCGAGCTGGCCCACGCCCAGCTGGTCAGGGAGCTGTTCCCCGCTGCGCCGCTGAAGTACATGCCGCCGACCAAGCACATGACCGGCAACGTGTTCGCCGGCTACCTGCTCGACGCGTTCTTCAACCTGGCCGGGGTGATGACGGACCAGTCCATCTTGCTCATCGGCATGATGACCGAAGGCATCCACACCCCGTTCCTGTCCGACCGCGACCTGGCCCTGGAGAACGTCCGTTATGTGCGGCACGCCGCCGGGCGGCTCGGCGCCTCGTTCCGGCCCGAACCCGACGGGTTCGTTGCGCAGCGGGCCCGGCAGGTGCTGGCCGAGGCCATCGACCTGCTGCGCAAGATCGGCTCGCAGGGGCTGCTCAACGCGATCGCCGAGGGGACGTTCGGGGTGACGAAGCGTCCGGCCGACGGCGGGCGCGGCCTGGATGGCGTGGTGGAACGCGCCGACGGCTACTACAACCCGGCGGTGTCCATTCTCGAAGGTGCGGAGGTGACGTCATGAGCCCGGCCGGGAAAATCGGGATCGTGCGGCCCTACGGCGACACCACCGGGGACGGGCGGGTGCAGCTGTCGTTCACGCTGCCCGTGCCGTTCGGCGACGAGTCCGAACGGGCCCGGGCTGAAGGCGCCGCGCTCCAGCTCGCGGCCAAGATGGGCATGGATCCGGCGATGGTCGTGCACGCCAAGGGGATGGGGCCCGATTTCACCTTCTTCATCGTCTACGGGCGGGTCAGCCACGTGGTCGACCTGTCCGCCGTGACCATCGCCGAACGGGACTTCCCGGTGCTGCCGGCCGCCGAGGTGAACCTGCGGATCCGTTCGGCGCTCGGCCGCAAGCTGGTCGTGGTCGGCGCGTGCATCGGCACCGACGCGCATACGGTCGGCATCGACGCGATCCTCAACGTCAAAGGGCACGCGGGGGAGAAGGGCCTAGAGTACTACCGGGAGATCCGCGTGGTGAATATGGGATCGCAGGTCGCCGTCGCGGACCTAGTGGCCCGCGCCGCCGCCGAGCGCGCCGACGCGGTGCTGGTCAGCCAGGTCGTCACCCAGCGCGACGCGCACCTGACGAACACCCGGGAGATGGCGGCGGCGTTCCGCGCCGCGTTCGTCCCGGAGACCCCGGAGCGCCTGAAACGGCCGCTGCTGGTGGTGGGCGGCCCGCGGTTCGACCCGAGCGCGGCGCATGACCTCGGCATCGACAAGATCTTCAGCCGCGGCACCACGCCGAGCGAGGTGGCCAGTTACCTGGTGCACGCGCTCGCCTCGCCAGGAGGGAGCGCGGGATGGAGTCCCCCCCGGGAAGGAGAAGGAGCCGCATGAGCAATAGCCCGTCAGCGTACGTGGGCTTGTCCGTAACGCACCGCAGGTACGTGACGCACGGCGACGCTCATTACGGGGGCAACCTGGTGAACGGCGCCTTCGTGCTCGAGCTGTTCGGAGACGTGGGCACCGAGGCGTCCGTCCGGATGGACGGCGACGAGGGGCTGCTCGCGTCCTACTCCGACGTGCAGTTCCGCGCGCCGGTGCTGGCCGGCGACATCATCGAGGCGACGGCTACGGTCACCGCCGTCGGCCGGCGCAGCAGGCAGCTCGCGTTCGAGGCGCGGGTGGTCTGCCGGGCCGACCCGTCGCGCGGGGATTCGGCCGGCTCGGTGCTCGGCGAGCCCATCGTCGTCGTCACCGCCACCGGGACTGTGGTGGTGCCGCCCCCTTCAGAGAACACGAATATCACGTTACGATGTTTATGCTCGAAGGTGGTGGCGAGCATGCAGCGCTACAAGTTCCAGGCCCTGGTGACGCCCAACGCGGACGACGACGACGACGCCCGCGCGAAGCTCAGCTCCGGGTCGCACCGGATGGTGCTGCGCGCCGTGAACAACGAGACCCACCGCAGTCAGGTCTTCAGCGCCCTGGTGGACGGAGAGGGTGACGGGCCGTTCCGGGCCGGAAGCCCCCAGATCATGGTCACGCTGCGGGTCGTCGGTGACGACGTCTCCGATTACCTTGAAATCGGCAGCCATTTCAGCCTCTGGCTCGGGAGCGATGTCGGGCGGGGTGTCGTGACTCGTCGTCTCCTCATCTGATCCCAGCCTGGTCACCGCTATGGTTCAACGGCGGAGCCTCGTCCCTACCTGTATTCGGTCTTGGCCGGCCTGCGGTAGCGGGTCATCGGACCGAGCACGCCGGGCACCACGGCGAACGGGGTCATGCCGAGCCGCCTGACGACCGCGACCGAGGCGGCGTTACCCTCGTCGACCTCGGCTAGCACCTCGGGCAGGCCGAGTCGGCCGAGGGCATGCTCCACCACCGCGCGGGCGGCCTCGGTGGCATACCCCTTGCCCCACGAGCCGGGTGCCAGGCTGTAGAAGATCTCCAGGCCGGAGTCCTCAAGCGGCCGCAGCCCGGTCGTGCCGACTAGTGCGGTCCCGTGTTCCTCCTGGATGAGCCAGATGCCGTAGCCGGCCGCGGCGAAATCCCTGGTGCTGTACTCGATGGTTTCCGTGACCTCGGCCGCGGAAAGCGCCTCGCCGTCGAACAGGAATCGCCGCACATCCGGCAGGGCCCAGTGGGTCAGCAGCACGGCATGGTCGTGCGCCGTCACCGGACGCAGAACCAGGCGTTCCGTGGTCAGGACGTGATCCACGCTGGCCAGACTACCGACCCGGTCGCCGCGCGCCGCCGTCGCTTCCGCCTGACGGTCATCGTCAGGTAGTTCGTCCACCCATGGCCCGCGGATAGGCTAAAGAGCTACCATGGCTCTGCATCGCGGCTCCATAATCAGGCATTTCATATACCAGTTCGGGAGGCAAGGCCATGGTGGTTGGCGTTTGTCGGCACATGCCCAGGCGTCGCAGTGGACACACCACCACCGTCACCATTGGCGCCGAACGGTTCTACCTCACCGCCAACCAGCGTGACGACGGCAGCCTCGGCGAGGTCTTCATCCACTGGGGCAAGCACGGTACCAGCGCCGCCGGCCTGGTCAGCACCTACGCGGTCGCCATGTCCCTGGGCCTGCAGCACCAGGTGCCGCTCGCCGACCTCATCCGCCCGGGGCTTGACCTGATCTTCGTGCCCAACGGGCACACCGACGATCCGGAGATTCCCAGGGTGCGGTCCGCGGTCGACTACATCGCTCGCCGCCTGGCCATCGACTGGCTGCCATACCCCGAGCGCGCCGCACTCGGCGTCTACACGCTCGCCGAACGCGTCCACCGAGCCAGCGCCTGGATCATCGCTCCGGGCTTAGCGGGACGAGCGCGCCAGCAGCCCGGCGATCATCACCTGGAGGAGTTCGCGGACGGTGGCGGTGAAGTCCAGGCGCATGGCGGCCAGCGCGGGGTCGGCCGCGTAGGCCGCCAGCATCGCGGCCGACGGCTGCGTATGCGGCCACAGCGCCCCGGTCACCATGATGACGGCGCCGGCCAGCCGGACCGCGTCGTGCTCGCCGAGTTCGGTCAGGCACCTGAGCATGAGGCCGCCGAGCGCGGTGATGCCAGCGATGCTGGCCCGCTTGTACTGGGCGGCGACCTCCGGTGAGACGTTGTGCTCCAGCACCGCGGCCTGGGCGCTGATCAGGTCGCACAGCATCGGCCGGGACGCTAGCGAGGCCGCCACCGCGGCGGCCAGCTGGTCGGCGCGCTCGGTGAGAGGGGCGGCGGCGTCCACCGCGTCCGCCAGGTCCTTCTCCAGCTGGACCAGCCAGTCCTGCCAGGCCGAATCGAGCAGCTCGAGCAGTACTGCCTCACGTGACTCGAAGTAGCGCAGTAGGTTCGACTTGGCCAGCCCGGCACGCCGGCTCAGCTCGTTGAGGGTCACCTCCGCCACCGGCATCTCGGCGAGCATCGCAGCTGCCGCGTCGAGGATCGCCCGGCGGCGCGCCTCGCGCTGCTCTTCACTGCGGGCTCGCTGGAACATGACCACGTCCTGCATTTTACAGACCGGCGGTCCCTTGTGTACAGACCGCTGGTCTGATAAGTTGAGCAGATAAAAGACCGGTGGTCTGCTGGAGAATTCCGAGGAGAGATGATGTACGCGGTTCCCGAACAGGCAGGCAAGCTCGTCGTCGTCACGGGCGCCAACAGCGGCACCGGCCAGGAAGCCACCCGGCGCCTCGCCGGGGCTGGGGCGCATGTGGTGATGGCGGTCCGGACGGTCGCCAAGGGGGAGCGGGCGCGCGAGGAGATCCTGGCCGCCCAGCCGGGCGCGCGGCTCGAGGTCCGCCGGATCGACTTGGCCGACCTGGCCTCAGTGGCGGAGTTCGCCGACGGCCTGATCGCGGACGGCACGCCTGTCGACGTGCTGATCAACAACGCCGGCGTGATGGCGCCGCCGACCCGGATGACCACCACCGACGGGTTCGAGCTGCAGTTCGGCAGCAACTTCCTCGGGCCGTTCGCGCTGACCATGCGGCTGCTTCCGCTGGTGCTCGCCGCCCAGGCGCCCCGGGTGGTCACGATGAGCAGCGGCGTCGCCAGCTACGGCCGGATCCGCTTCGATGACCTGCAGTGGAAGCGCGGTTACCGTCCCAACCTGGCCTATGCGCAGTCCAAGCTGGCGGATCTGATGCTGACCCTGCACCTGGCGGTCCTGGCCGCCGGGCACGGCTGGAACCTGATGAGTAACGCCGCCCACCCCGGGTTCACCCGCACTAACCTGCAGACGGCCGGGGCGAGCCTCGGCCGGGACACGCCGAAACGGACGCCGTTCAACAGCCTCAATATCCTGCCCTCGCAGGAGGTCGGGCCGGGCACCGAGCCGCTGCTGTACGCGGCGACCGACGCCGCGGCGGTCAACGGCGGCTACTACGGTCCCGGCCGGTGGTTCGGGCTCGTCGGGCCCACGACTACGGTCCGGCCGCCGCGCCGCGCCCGCGACACCGCTACCGCCACCCGGCTGTGGGCGGAGGCCGAGCGCCTCACGGGTACCGCCCTGCCCGCCAGCGCTAGCCGTCCGTGACCCGCGAGCCGGAAGTCCTCGGGTATCACGCTCAGGTCGGCCGGAACCGCATCCCGGGAAGTCTCGCCGTCCGGCGCCCTACCTTCTAATTTTGCGCGCTGAAAGTAAACATCTTCTCCGCCGCGATGCGCGCCCCGACTGCGTCCAGCTGATCCAGCCAGGTCTCGTACACGGGTCCGTGCCGGGGCAGGTAGTGGTCCAGCATCGCCTGCCGCAGCTCACCGTGGGCCGGGTCGCGAAGATCGAAGAGCTCAGCCCGGCCGTGCACGGTAACGGCGAGTTCCTCCCCGGGCAGGTGGGTGGCGCTGACTGCGGGCCGGGCCGCCAGGTGACGCATGCGCACGGAGTTCCGGCCGGAGCTGAAGTAGAACGACCCGTGCAGGAAGTAGCCGTCGACCGGGCCGGCAAGCGGGCGCCCGTCAGCGGTTACCGTGGCCAGGGCGAGCAGCCGCATGCCTGGCAGCCGCGCGATCACCTGGCCGGCGGACAGGCGGCGTTCGTCGGTGATGATATCCCGCAGGTGCGGGCCCGCGCCCGCCGCGCTGCGGTCCAGGAGCTGCTGCAGGCGGTCGATCTCCTCTGGGGTCTCGAGCATCCGCCGATTACACCATGGCGTTACGACATTTTCGCGGCGCGACCGCGTGGGCGATCTAGCGGATCTCGGCGGCCAGGCCGGCCAACTTGCTCTCCGGGACGTCGGCGGTGGTGAAGTAGACCAGCATCTGCTCGGGGTGGTCGGCCACCTGCAGGACCGCGTGCTGGAAGGCCACATCGCCGAGGGCCGGGTGGTGCAGGTGCTTGGTCCCGCCGCCGACCGTTTGCACCTCGTACCGCGGCCACCAGCTGCGGACCTCTGGGCTGGCCTGGTGCAACCGCTCGATCAGGTCGGTGAAATCCGGGTCGTCTAGCCTGCGGCCAGCGGCCGCGCGGAACCGGGCCAGCATGTCGGACGCCTCCTGCTCCCAGTCCACGTAGACCTTCCGCGCCGCCGGGTCGGTGAACATCCACCAGATCATGTTGCGGTCGCCGGGTGCACGGCCGGGCCAGTCGGTGAACAACGCCCGGGCGGCCCGGTTCGCCGCCAGCACATCCCACCGCCTGCCTTTTAGGTACGCCGGGAAGGGGTCCAGCCGGTCGACCAGCGCACCGACTACCGGCACCACCGTCTCGGCCTGCGCCTGGTCGTCGGCCGCGGGGGTGATCCCGGCCAGCTGAAATAGGTGGGCGCGCTCGGCCGAACTCAGCCGCAAGGCTCCGGCCAGGGCGGCCACCACCTGCCGGGACGGCCGGACATCGCGGCCCTGCTCGAGGAACGTGTAGTAGGTCGTGGACACGCCAGCCAGCTGGGCCACCTCTTCGCGCCGCAGCCCGGCAGTGCGTCGCCGGCTGCCTGCGGGCAGTCCCACGTCGGCTGGAGTCAGGCGATCGCGCCGGGTCCGGAGCAGGTCGGCGAGCTCGTGGCGTGAAGCTGGCGGCCTAGAGCTAGCCAGCCGGGCCGCGGGCGGCCGGGAAGGCGAGCCAGCCGGGCCGTTCGGGATCATGGTACTGAATTTACTAGTAAAAACGTGATCAGAATACTAGTTTACGGAAGTGGCATGATGGCCTGCGTGACGATGGCGGACCACACCTCCAGCATGATGACCCTGCGGGTCAACGGGGCCGTGCACCGGCTCCGCCTAGACCACCGGACAACCGTGCTCGACGCGCTGCGCGAGCATCTCGGGCTAACCGGAACCAAGAAAGGCTGCGACCACGGTCAGTGCGGGGCCTGCACCGTCCTGGTGAACGGCCGGCGGGTCAACAGCTGCCTGCTGCTGGCGGTGGCGGCCCAGGGTGCCGAGGTCACCACGATCGAGGGCCTGGCCGGCCCTGGCGGGGAGCTGCACCCGCTGCAGGCCGCTTTCGTCGAGCGCGACGCGCTGCAGTGCGGATACTGCACGCCTGGCCAGATCTGCTCGGCGGCGGCCATGCTCGGTGAGGCCGCGGCGGGCTGGCCCAGCGCGGCCAGCGCCAGCCTGACCGGGCCGGTCACGCTGGATGCGGCCGAGACCCGCGAGCGGATGAGCGGGAACCTGTGCCGGTGCGGCGCCTACGTCAACATCGTCGCCGCGATCCTGGACGTGGCGAGGGACGGCGCGACCGGTTCCCGGGATGAGCCCCGGCGGGCGGCCGGGTGAAGCCGTTCGGCTATGTCGTGGCGCCCGACCCGGCGGCGGCGGTCGCCATCGTGACGATGCGTCCCGGCGCGGCTTTCCTCGGCGGCGGGACCAACCTGGTCGACCTGATGAAGCTCGGGGTCGTCACGCCCGACGTACTCGTCGACGTCACCGGGCTGCTGCCCGACCGGATCGAGCGGACAGTGAAGCGGGATGGGGAGGCAGGTGAGGGGCTGCGGATCGGCGCGGGGGTGCGCAACAGCGACCTGGCCGCCGACCCGCAGGTGCGCGCCGAGTTCCCGATGCTGGCCCAGGCGGTGCTGGCCGGGGCATCCGGCCAGCTGCGGAACATGGCCACCGTCGGCGGCAACCTGCTGCAGCGCACCCGCTGCCTGTACTTCCAGGACGTGACCAAGCCCTGCAACAAGCGGACGCCGGGCTCGGGTTGCCCGGCGCGGGCGGGCGATCACCGCAACCTGGCCGTCCTGGGCGGATCGCTGCACTGCGTGGCCACCCATCCCTCCGACATGGCGGTGGCGCTGGCGGCGCTTGACGCGGTGGTGCACGTCGAGGGCGCCGCGGGTCCGCGGGTCATCCCCCTCAGCGGGCTCTACCGGCTGCCGGGCGACGAGCCGGACCGCGAGACCACCTTGGAGCGCGGGGACCTGATCACTGCCGTGGAGGTTCCGGCCGGCCAGTACGCCCGGAACTCGGCGTACCGGAAGGTGCGGGACCGGGCGTCATACGCGTTCGGCGTGGCGTCGGTCGCGGCCGCGCTCGACGTCGCCGGCGGCGTGGTCCAGGACGTGCGGCTTGCCCTCGGCGCAGTGGCTCCCGTGCCGTGGCG
>JBAUAY010000276.1:0-5405 GCA_049676235.1 Streptosporangiaceae bacterium | reverse complement strand
GGCCGGGGGTGGTCGTATCCCGCGAGCGGCTCCTTGGCCGGGTGAGCGGCGCTGGTCACGGTGTCGCCGACCCGGGCCTGCCGGACGTCCTTGACCCCGGTGATCAGGTACCCGACCTCGCCGACGGCCAGGCCCTCGCTCGGCAGGGGCTCCGGCGAGATCACCCCCACCTCAAGCGTCTCGTGCGCCGCGCCGGTAGACATCATCAGGCTGCGCTCGCGCCGCGTCAGACGGCCGTCGATCACCCTGACGTAGGTCACCACGCCGCGGTAGGTGTCGTAGATCGAGTCGAAGATGAGCGCCCGGGCCGGAGCGTCCGGGTTCCCCAGGGGCGCCGGGACGAGCCGGACGATCTCGTGCAGCAGGTGCTCGACGCCCTCGCCGGTCTTGGCGCTGACCCGGAGGACCTCGCTGGGGTCGCAGCCGATGATCCCGGCGAGTTCGGCGGCATACCGGTCGGGCTGGGCGGCCGGCAGGTCGATCTTGTTCAGCACCGGGATGATCTTGAGGTCGGCGTCCAGCGCCAGGTACAGGTTGGCCAGCGTCTGCGCCTCGATGCCCTGGGCGGCGTCGACGAGCAGCACGGCGCCCTCGCAGGCGGCCAGGCTGCGGGAGACCTCGTAACTGAAGTCGACGTGGCCAGGGGTGTCGATGAGGTTGAGCACGTACTGCTGCTGGTCCTCGCCCGTCCAGGGGAGCCGGACCGCCTGGCTCTTGATGGTGATGCCGCGCTCGCGCTCGATGTCCATCCGGTCCAGGTACTGGGCCCGCATCTGACGGCCTTCCACCACGCCGGTGAGCTGCAGCATCCGGTCGGCCAGCGTCGACTTGCCGTGATCGATGTGAGCGATGATGCAGAAGTTCCTGATCACGGCCTGATCGGTGCGGCCCGGCGCCGGGCGGGCATTCTGCTCCGCCTGGCTCGTCCGGCTCTTGGCGGTCTTCGGGTCCGACTGGCTGGTAGGGCTGGAAGGTGGCACGCGCATCCGTTCGGGTTACTCGCCGCTAGCGGCCTGGATGTTCCATGATCCCATGTCCGGCCCAGTGCCCCCGCCAGGTCCTGGTTTGAGTGCGGGGGTCCGGCTCGGATAAGCTTCGTCGTCGCGTCCCCCACAGACAACCTTGAAGGACTCCCACGCGTGGCGAATATAAAGTCTCAGATAAAGCGCAATAAGCAAAACGAAAAGGCGCACCAGCGGAACAAGGCGGCGAAGTCGTTGCTGCGGACGTCCGTGCGCAAGTTCCGCGAGGCCGCGGACGGAGGGAACCTCGACGAGGCCGGCGTCGCGCTGCGCGCCGCCTGCCGGCAGCTGGACAAGGCGGCCAGCAAGGGCGTCATCCACAAGAACCAGGCCGCGAACCGCAAGTCGGCGATCGCCAAGCGCTACGCCGAACTGGCGGCCAGCTAGCTAGGGTCGGTACCGGCTCGGCTAGCGACGATCCGGCGCACCGCTCGTTCCAGCGCGTAGGCCGCGCTGGTCGCCTCGCCCTTGACCTGCGCGTCCGCCTCGGCGACCGCGTGCAGCGCACGGGCGATGCCGTTCGGCTGCCAGCCGCGTAGTTGCTGCCGGACCCGGTCGATCTTCCACGGCGGGGCGCCGACCTCGGCCGCGAGCGCCGCGCTGTTGACGCCGCGGGGCGCGGAACCGACCCGGCCGAGCAGGCGTACCCCCTGGGCGAGCGCGCTGCAGATCAGCACCGGGGACACGCCTGTCTCCAGCGCCCAGCGCAGTTGCTCGAGCGCCTGGGCGAGGTGCCCCTCGACCGCACGGTCGGCGACGGCGAACCCGGTCGCCTCGGCCCGGCCCCGGTAATACCTGGCCACGACGGCCTCGTCGATGCCTACCCCTTGGCCTTCGGTGTCGGCGGTGAGCTGGCCGCAGGCGGCGGCGAGCTCGCGCAGGTCCGAACCGAGCGCGTCCAGCAGCGCGCGGGCGGCTCCGTCGTCGGCCCGCCGGCCCGCCCGGCGGAATTCCGCCCTGATGAAGTCGAGCCGCTCAGCGAACCTGGTGAGCTTCGGGCATTCGATCACCTGCGCTCCCGCGGCCTTGACCCCGGCCAGCAGCTCCTTGCCCTTGGCCCCACCCGCGTGCGTCAGCACGAGGACCACGTCGGGCGCCGGGTTCTTCACGTACCTGGCCAGCTCGGCGGCTACGTCCTTGGTCACGTTCTGGGCGGCCCGGACCACGAGGACGCAGCCGCCGCCGAACAGCGAGGGCGAGGTGAGCGATTCCAGCTCACCCGGACCGAGCTCGGAGGAGTCAAGGTCGTGGATATCGCCGCCGAGCCCGGCGTCGCGGGCGGCGGTGATCAGGTCACGGACGCTGCGGTCGACGAGATACTCCTCCTCGCCGACGACAAGCACGACGGGGGCGAGGAGGGTGACGGACGGGTTTCCCGCTGTGCGCGCAGCCATGACGGCAGCATGCCACGTTGGCGGCCCGCTTAGGGCTTGCTGGCCGCGATCGGTTCGCCGCCGAGCCAGACGCGGCGGGGGGCCAGGCCGTAGGACCAGGCGAAGGCGCCCTCGTGGTCGGCGTCCCACAGGACCATGTCGGCGAGCCTGCCGCGGACCATGGCGCCGCGGTCGGTAGCGCGCAGCGCGTGCGCGCCACCGATGGTGGCGGCCCGCAGGGCCTCCTCGACGCTCATCCCCAGGTAGGACACGGCCATCGAGATGACCAGAGCCATCGAGGTGATGCCGGTGACGCCCGGGGCGTGGTCGGAACCGAGCGCGACGGCCACGCCCTTGTCGAGCAGCGAGCGCACCGGCGGCCGGGCGCCGGTCTGCAGAGCCGCCCCCGGGCAGAGGACGGCGGCCACGCCGGCCTGGGCGAGCGCGGCGATGTCTTCCTCATTGGCCTGGTGCAGCATGTCGGCGGACGCGCAGCCGAACTCGGCGGCCAGCTGGGCCGCGCCGGTGCGCGACTCGCCGCAGGCGTGCAGCCGCGGCAGCAGGCCCGAACGGCGGCCGGCGTTGAGGATCCAGCGTGCCTCGTCCTCGGTGAACCGGCCTTCCTCGCAGAACACGTCCACGCTGTCCGCGCCGACCGCGGCGGCGTCCGCGCACCACGAGCTGACCGCGTCGATGTAGTCGTGGCGGCGGCCGAAGAACTCCGGCGGCACCGAATGCGCGGCCAGGAACGTGACGTGCACCCGCGGCATGCCCGGCTCGCCCTCGAGCCCGCGCAGCATCCGGACGTCGGCCAGCTCACCGTCCCTGGTCAGGTGGTATCCGGTCTTGGCCTCGATGGTCGTGGCCCCGGACCGCAGCCAGCGCCCGAGCCGCTCACGTACCCCGTTGCACAGCGTCCAGGGGTCGGTGCCCCTGGTCACGGTGACGGTGGACGAGACGCCGCCGCCCGCGGCGGCGATCTCCGCGGCCGACGAGCCGTTGGACCGCATGGCAATTTCCGCCCAGCGGTTGCCCGCGTACACCGGATGGGTGTGGGCGTCGATCAACCCGGGCGTGACCAGGCCACCGCCCAGGTTCTCCACCTGGTCCACATCGACGATGTCGTCGACCACTCCGGGGATTCGCTGCGGCAGTTCCGCCGCCGGACCGACCCAGGCGATCCTGTCGTCGCCGGTCACGATGGCGGCGTTGCTCAGGATCTCAGAGCCAGTCCACAGCCGACCGATGTTGGTCAGCAGCCGAACAGTCACCGGTGGTCCCCCCCAGGACTGGTGATCCCATGCGCCATGAGCGTTCACCTGCCATGACACGTACACGCCGGACGACCCGGCGTGTACTGGACGAGCTTCGCTAAGCACCACCCGCTGGTGCCGTGCAGATCGGTACGGGCCGAGCGGGTACGACAGCCAACATACCGATCCAGACACGCTATTGCACCGCTACCACCGCAGACAAGCCTTTCGGCGAAATGCCGAACCCTATCCGCTTGCGCGGTTAATGCGCCCTCAGTCAGCGAGAAAAAACCCGCCAAACGTGACCACTATCACGCTTGGACTCGGACACTACCGTCCAGGGCAGCGGCCTCGAGCTGTGCGGCCAGGGCCGCCGGGACCCGCGCCTCGAGCAGGGTACCGTCCGCGGCGTGATCGGCGGAGAGCACCTCGCCCTCGGCGTGCGCCCGCGCCACCAGATCGCCGCGGCGGTACGGCACGACCACCTTGACCTGAACGTCGAGCCGGGGCAGTGCGGCCTCGATGGCGTCGCGCAGGGCGGCCAGGCCGGCCCCCGTCTTCGCCGAGACACTGAGGCTGCCTGGCTCCCGCGCGCGCAGGCCCTGCAGCACGACCGGGTCCGCCGAGTCGATCTTGTTGACCACGACGAGCTCGGGCACGTGCGCCGCGCCGATCTCGGTCAGCACGCTGCGGACCGCGGCGATCTGCGCCTCGGGTTCGGCGTCGGACCCGTCTACCACATGCAGGATGAAGTCCGCCTCGGCGGTTTCCTCCAGCGTGGACCGGAAGGCCTCGACCAGCTGGTGCGGCAGGTGCCTGACGAACCCGACGGTGTCGGTCAGCGTGTAGCCGCGCCCGGACGGCGTCGCGGCGCGCCTGACGGCCGGGTCGAGGGTGGCGAACAGCGCGTCCTCGACTAGGACCCCGGCACCGGTGAGCGCGTTGAGCAGGCTCGACTTGCCCGCGTTGGTGTACCCGGCGATGACTACCGACGGCACGTCGCCGCGGCGGCGCTGCGCGTGCTGCACCTTCCGGCCGGTCGACATGCCCGAGATGTCCCGCTTCAGGCGTGCGATGCGCGCCCGCAGCCGCCGCCGGTCCGTCTCCAGCTTGGTCTCGCCGGGACCGCGGGTGCCGATACCGCCGCCGCCGGCCACCCGGCCGCCCGCCTGCCGGGACAGCGACTCGCCCCAGCCCCGGAGCCTGGGCAGCATGTACTGCAGCTGGGCCAGCTCCACCTGGGCCTTGCCCTCGCGGCTGCGAGCGTGCTGGGCGAAGATGTCCAGGATCAGCGCGGTCCGGTCGATGACCTTGACCTGCACGATCCCTTCCAGCCGACGCAGCTGGCTCGGGGTGAGCTCGCCGTCGCAGATCACGGTGTCGGCGCCGACCGCCGCGACGAGGTCCGCGAGCTCGCGGGCCTTGCCCGAGCCCACGTAGGTGGCCGCGTCGACCCGGCCGCGCCGCTGGATAAGGCCCTCGAGCACCTCGGAGCCCGCCGTTTCCGCCAGCCGGCTCAGCTCGCGTAGCGAATTCTCCGCGCTAGCCAGGCTGCCCTCGGCCCACACCCCGATCAGCACGACCCGCTCGAGCCGCAGCGTCCGGTACTCGACCTCGCTGATGTCCTGGAGCTCGGTGGAGAGCCCGGCCACCCGCCGCAGCGCGTGGCGCTCCTCCAGGTCCATGTCCCCAAGGTCGGGCTGCTCGTCAAAGACCGTGCTCATTGTCCTCCGACATTCGTGCTTACTCGTCCCCCG
>JBAUAY010000275.1:0-2040 GCA_049676235.1 Streptosporangiaceae bacterium | reverse complement strand
CTGATAGAAGCGGGGGCTGCGCAGCACATGACCCACCAGCCCCAGCCCGACCAGCCCCCAGGTCATCTTGGTGTCAAGACCCGAGGCCCCCGGCCGCGGCGCCGGGCTGCCGCTGCCCTTCGCAACGATGGCCTGCGGCGGTTCTCCTGCACCCTGCCCTGATCGTTCCATCTTGCCTCCCGGCCTGAAGCGCCCCGCACACTGCGAGTGTGCCGCACGATGAGGTTCCCGGCATCACCCCCCAGGGGGTGACCTTGGGTGTGCGGGCGCAACAAGTTCATGCCTGACCTGACGCCTCGATAGGCGTCGTTCCGTTGCGAACCGGTGCCGGGCCATGCTGGCGAAAGCCATCGCCAAGCGATGCCCGCCAGGCGGCTTGGACCGACGATCGGGCGCGGGACAACCGGGCGCCGGAAAGACGGCTGCGTGCCACACCGATCTGCGTAACCGATGAGCCTGGTAGATCAGTGGGATCAGCGGGTGCGGCCCGGCGTGCGCCAGGCCGGGCCTAAGGCTGAGCCCGGGCGCTGACGCCGGGCCAGCGGCGCCGGAGGCGCCGCGCTTGAGTACGCCCGGCATGGGCGATCGCTTGGGGGTGAAAGTCTGCTCGGGCCTTCCGACGCCGACGTTGTCGGTGACGAGCGCCTCGAAGAAGCCCCGCGCCCGGCGCGGGTCGTCGAAGACCAGGGTGCGGGAGACCTCCACCTGGCGCATCGACAGCTCCCACCAGTAGCCGGCGGCGCGGTCGGCGGCAGTGAACGGGACCGGGATCACCGCCGTCCACCGGTCGAAGAACGCCTGCGCGTCGGACGGCCCGAAACGGTCGCAGATCGCCTGCAGCCGGGCCGGCTCGGGACAGGCGGCGAAACCGTTGGCCAGCGACGCGTAGCTCAGGTCCTCCCGGCCGGCCTGCCGCTTGGCCCGCTCGTGCCCGTTGAGCCAGACCTTGGCCGGGTACGGGAAGTAACTGCAGATCTTGATGAAGCCAGCGCCGAACTCACGGTCGTGCACGTAAAAGTAGGAGGCACTGACCCGCCGCTCTTCCTTGACGAAGTCGTAACTGACCACCCCGGGCTTAGGCGAGCGGTTACGTGTCCCGGTCACCCACCGGAACTCCTGGGCCACCACGACGGCGACCACGCCGAAACGTCCATCGGCGGCCGCCTGATCCAGGCAGGGGCGCACGTGATCCAGCTTGCGGTCATCCCAGCAGGACCGGCCCGGCTTCTTCAAGCGCAGCAGCGGGACACCAGCCCCCGCGGCGAAGTGGTCCACGTCCCCGGCGGAACCGGTTACCCATCTGGTGGAACAGCGTCGGCGAGGGGACCGGCTTGTCCGGCCCGGAGTCTCACCAAGCTCAGCCACCGCGGGGGGCGGCCGGGAGGGGGCCCGCCTCCTCCCGCTAATGTCCCGCGCCTGGAGTCTGCTGGACCAGGTCGAGGACGTGATCGTGGCCACGCTGGAGTCCGCCCCGGGCAAGGACACGCACTGGTCGCGGGTGTCTTCAGCTGCTGTCTGCTGCGGCATACTGGCTGGCCGCCTGAGTGGCGGACAGGATCAGTTGGGTCACCTCTTGCGGATGGGTAATCAGCGAGAGGTGGCCGGAGTCGATCTCGACCGTTGTGGCGTTCATGCGTTTGGCGAGGAAGCGTTGAAGCTCCGGCGAGATCGTGCGGTCCTGCCGCGAGATGGCATACCAGCATGGTTTCGACCGCCAGGCTGCCGCTGTGGTCCTTTCGTGGAAAAGCGATTCCGAGACGCGTCCTTGCACCGCGTAGAGCACGCGCGCCCGGACCGGGTCGACGCCGTTGGCGAAGTCGTTAAGGAACGCGTCCTCGGTGAGCCCCCCGAAGCCGCCGGTGTAGACAAGCCCGGTGTTAGCAGGTGGTGCCGGGAACTTCTGGGCGAGCGCAGCGTAGTCCTCGCCGGCGTCGGGGGCGCGAGCCGCGATGTAGACCAGGCCTGCAACGCGCGGGTCGGTCCCGGCTTCGGTGATCACGGTGCCTGCGAAGGAATGACCGGCCAGGATCACCGGCCCGT
>JBAUAY010000274.1:0-9379 GCA_049676235.1 Streptosporangiaceae bacterium | reverse complement strand
GGCCACGCCGGGTGGCGTCCTGGGGGGCATCACTTTGGTGTTGTACGGGATGATCGGGCTGCTGGGCGCCAAGATCTGGATCGAAAACCGGGTCAATTTCGCCGATCCGGTTAACCTGGTGCCGCTTGCGGCGGGCATCACCGCCGGCATCGGTAACCTGACCATCAAGGTCACCAGCACTTTCTCGATCGCAGGCATCGCCACCGGCACGCTGATGGTGCTCATCGCCTACCACTCCGTGAGGCCGTTCGCCCGGCGGCCACCGGATGAGCCGCAACCTGGCGGAGGGGCGGACGAAGGCGGGGCCATGATCGTGACCGGCAATGCGGAGATCCCCAATGCCGAGGGGCTGGCCTACCGGGCCGACGAGCAGCAGCCTGATAGCGGCACCGGCGGGCCAGTGACCGCCGCAGACGGCGCGGTGCAGGGAACCGAGATAGATGAGCAGCGCGAGCTGGGCTGTTAGGCGCAAGTGAGCAGCGCCGAGGCTGAGCCGGTGCGGATAGTTGAGCATTCGGGTGCTGCCGTCATCGTCACGATGTGTGGTCGGCGCTGTCGTGGCGGGCTTGCGTGAGTAACTTGGTTCGGGTGACGGCGACGCCATCAGCTCATCCCGCGCGCTCGGCCTCGATCGCGTCGAGGTCGCGTACGGCGTAGCGGAGAGGCACTGTTGCGTTGCGGCTTCCCTGAAGAGCGTCGGAGCACGATCCGGATGATCTGCTGGGTTCAGATGGTGAGCGCGAGGTCGTCGAATACCACGCGGAGCCTGTGGTGGCTGGGGACTTCGGTAGCGATGTCGTAGTGGCCGCGGCGCAGGTTTTGCACGAAGGCATGACCGGCGGCGAGGATCCGCGCTGAGTGGTGGTGACGTTTCAGGCCGCGCATCGGCCGCACCCGGGCCTTCAGCCGCCCGTGGTCAGCCTCGACCGGATTATTCGCGTACTGCTCGAAGGTGTGCAGCGCCGAGGGGACCAGCTCGTCCAGCACCCGCGGGTAGACAGAGGCGCGGTCAGTCGTGACTTCGACCGGGACCGTGCCCGCACGCAGCGCCCGGGCAAAGAAGCGCCGTGCGGCCGCCAGATCGCGCCTCGCCGACAGCAGGACGTCGATGACCTGGCCATGCTGATCGACCGCCCGGTATATATGGGTCCATTGACCGGCAACCTTCAAGTACGTCTCGTCGACGAACCACCGGTCACCGGGGACGTGGCGGCACGGGCGGGCGGCCTCGATGAACTCCGGGGTGAAACGCTGCACCCACCGGCAGATGGTGACGTGGTCAACGGTGATGCCGCGCTCGGCGAGCAGCTCTTCGACGTCGCGGTATGACAGGCCGTACCGCAGGTACCAGCGGACCGCGACTGAGATCACCTCAGGCGGGAACCGGAAGCCTGCGAAGACAGAGGTCGTACGGTGTGCCGTCCCCCATCAGTCTCCGGCCATCCGCGATCGGCCAACGCAACAGTGCCCTCGTGCGCCATCTGCTCGACGGTGTGTGCTGTTTCTCCGGTGGAGCCGCCGACTTCGGCGTAATCGAAGGTGACGACTCGGCGGTCCGCGGCCAGCGCGTCGATCAGCGCGGGATCCCAGTTGTCGAGATTCCCCCGGAAGTGCTGCAGCAGGACCAGCGGCACCCCGTCGCAGGGCCCGGTGTCGCGGTACGCGTAATCAACGCCGTTCGCGGCACTAACCAGCGTGTTCGGAAGTCCGAGTATCGCACCATGCGGTCCTTGCGGGTGATCGTGGTCATGTGGGTTGCCTTCCTGTGCGGATCTGGCTGTCAGTTGCCGGTCCGGGCCTGGAGGCTCGCTATCTCGGCGCGGGCGGCCCTGGGCGAGCTCGGCGTTGCTGTTGGCGTGGCCGGCCAGGCCTCGTTCGCCGTCGGGGGCTTCGGTGAGCAGGGCCCAGGTGCGGCCGGCCAGCGAGGGATCCCCGGCAGCAGCAGCCACGATGCCGGTGAGCTGGCTGATCACGGGCAGCTGCTTGTCCCGGTCCAGGGCGCCGGCGTTGGTCAGGACCTGGACCCGGACGTGGGTGCTGCCGCCGTCCGCGTGGCCAGGCAGCCGGGCGCCGCTGTCGGGTCTGGACAGGCCGTCGCGGGCCAGCCGGCCCGTCGCCGCTTCCTGTGGACCGAGCGCGGTCACGGCCTGTGTCCCGGGAAGCGCTCTAGACGCGCCGCGGCGGCAGCGAGCAGGTCGGGTGCGGCCTGCTCGCAAACCGGCCGGTCGTGGCCGGGTAGCGCCGGGCCTCTGGCATGCTCAGAACATGCCGTTGGAGTTGGCTGAGGTATCAGGGATGTTCTGGATGACGTCCCAGTGCTCTACCATCTTGCCGTCCTGGAAACGGAAGAAGTCTGCGATCGCCAGCCCTGGCTCCCCTGGCGTGAGCGTCAGATGGGAGTGCGTCACTACCATCTGGCCCTGGGTAATGACGCGTTTTATTTCCAGGTTTATCTCAGGGAACTGGCTTCGCATCGAATGGACGAACGCGATGAATGCCTCCGCTCCATCTGCGACCTGGGGGTTGTGCTGGACGTACTTGTCGCCGACGTGCTCGGAGACGGCCGTCTCCGGTTCGCCGAGGTTGAACGCCGTGTCCAGGAACCCGCTGGCGGCTGCCTCAAGTTCTTTCTCAGTCATGAGTCGTGTCTCCTTTTCTTTTTCGGCATCGATGGATCATCACGCCGAGTTCTAGGGATATAGGGACGCCCGGCGGTCCGGCCTCTTAGCCGAAGCGGCGGATCGTTGACAGAGCACCTGGCGCAGCCGGGCGACGTCGTCGGCTAGTGCGGTCATCGGGAACTGGGGTGCGGTGACGTGGTAGCCGCTGGCTTGGAGGCGCTCGATGACAGCGCTCCAGCTGGAGCCGTCGGCCCATGCGCCGTGGACAAGGACGATGTTTGGTGGGGTATTCATTCCAGTGGTTCCTTCCTGGGTTCGGCTGAAGGTGACGTTGGTGATGTCGTTACTGTCCGTAGCACTGGGTGCAGGCGGCTAGCCAGGGGTTCCCTTTCGCTGTTCTTAAGATCCGGCCGGTTACCCTTGAACCGCTGTGCGGTTAGCCCCGGCTCGGCAAGGAATGCATCGACATCGGCGGCAGCTAGTTGTGTTATCCGTCTGCGGGCCGGCCAGCCTGCAGGCTCGCTATCTGTGCCCGGGCGGCGGCCACCAGCTCCTCGTTGGTGTTCGCGTGCCCGGCCAGGCCCCAGCCCCCGTCGGGGGCCTCGGTGAGCAGCACCCAGGTCCGGCCGGTCAGGGCCGGGTCGCCAGCGGCATCGGCGGCGATATCGGTCAGCCGCTCGACCACGGCGAGCTGCTTGCGGCGGTCCAGCGCACCCGCGTTGGTGAGGACCTGGATCCGCACGTAACTGCTGTCGCCGTCCACGTTGGACAGGCTCCTGGCGGGCAGGTCGTGGATGAAGGCCGCGGTGTTCTGCCGGAACATGGCGATGTCCGGGACCTGCTCAATGGTCATGACCGCGGTCGCCAGGTCGACCGCGAGCTGGTGCTTGTCGGGGAATGTCCCGGCCGTCGCGTACACGTCAATCATGGGCATGGGGTGCTCCTTCGGCTGACAGAGCTGTGGGCGCGCATCGGCTTACAGGGTTCCGGATGCCGGTACCCCGGTCTCCGAAGATGCCGTCCAAGACGGCGGGGAACGGCCGTTCGCTGTTGAAGATGTGACGGCGCACTGCCACGTCGAGCACTTGTTCCGATGCCATTCGTTTCCTTTCGCTCCGGTGCGGCAAGGCGCCGCTCAAAGCCGGCGGCACTGGATCCGCCTTTATCTCTCAGCGGAGATTGTTCGCCCCGCAGAGCGTCAAGGCATCGCTCGGACGAGCCATTTCTTGTTGACGCCGGGCATCGATCCAGCCAACCCTCCCTCGTGGCCTCGTGGCCTCGTGGCCTCGTGGCCTCGTGGCCTGGGGCGCCGGGAAGGCCGGACGTACACTCCCTACGTGAGGACCCGATGGTAGGTGGTACTGGCGGGCTTCCCCTGCGTGGCCGCGGCGACGAGCTCGCCGCCATCGCCGCCCGCCTGGACGAGGTCCGATCGGGGGTCGGTTCGGTCATCATCGTCGAAGGCAGGGCTGGACTCGGCAAGACCCGGCTGTTGGACGCGTGCGCGTCAATGGCTGCTGAGCGCTCCTTCCGAGTCGGACGGGGAGTAGCGGAGCCGCATCGCCAAGCGGTCGAGCTCGATGCGCTCTTCGACGCGCTCTTCGACGGCGACAAACCCCTCGCCGCGCGCGACGCCCTCAGCGACCTGCACGCGTCCCCAGAGCAGAGGTTCTGGCTACTGCAGGACATCCAGGCGTTGATTGAGGAGGCAGCACTCCGAGGCCCCTTGCTCATCTGCCTCGATGATCTGCACTGGGCCGGAGACGGCTGCGCCGTGGCGATGCGGCAGCTTCCGCAGCGGCTCGCCTCGCTGCCCGTCGGCTGGGTGATAGCGTTCCGCCCGGACCAGGGCCTTCCCCCGGTGCAAAGCGCCAAGGATCAGCTGGAAGACGCGGGGGCCGAGATGGTCCGCCTGGGTCCGCTCAGGCGTGAGGCGGTCGCCGAGATCGCCACGGACGTTCTGGGCGCGGAGCCGGACGAGGAGCTTCTGCGCAAAGCCGAGCGAGTCCAGGGAAACCCGTTCCTCCTGATCGAGTTCTTCCGCGGCCTCCAAGACGAGCGCATCGTGACGGTCGAGTCCGGCAAAGCGAGGCTCCTCGAAGACCGCCTGCCACGGCGCGTTAGTGACAACATGCGTGGCCGGCTCTTGCGGATGTCTCCGATCGCGGACCGCCTGGCGACGCTCGCTTCTGCGTTGGGCAGGCGGTTCTCCGTCGTTGATCTGGCCGAGATGACCCGGATGCCGATCGCAGACCTGCTGGATCCGATCAAGGAACTTGTCCAGGCCGACATCTTCACTGAGAGCGGCGGCCGGCTGGCATTCGGACACGACTTGATCCGCGAAGCGGTGCGAGCGAGCTGCGCCGTCCCGGTTCGCCGGGCGCTCGACCGTCAAGCGGCCGGCGTGCTCCTGGCCCGGGGTGCGCTCCCCGTCGAGGTGGCGCAGCAGCTGGCGGACAGCGCTGAGCCGGGCGACGAAACCGCCATCGCCACCTTGCTCCAAGCCGCTGAGGCCCTCGGGACGACCGACCCTGCAACCGCCGCCCAGCTGGCCGGCCGGGCATTGGAGCTGGCGCCGGTCCGGCATCCGCTTCGGGGACCTCTGGTTGCGAGACGAGCCATCTCCTTGTTCGCCGCTGGCCTCGGAGAGGAGGGCAGGCGGTTCGCTGACACCGCGCTCCGGCAGGCGCTCCCAGCCGAGGAAGAGGCACGGGTCCGCTTCAGTGTCGCCAGCATGTTCGACCTCTCGCCTGACGTGCGGGCCGACAATGCGCGCACGGCGCTGGCCCTGCCGGAGCTGACGGCCGATCTCCAAGCCTGGCTCTGGGCGTCGCTGTTTCATAACTTGGTGGTCGCCGGCCGCACCGATGAGGCGCTCGCCGTCGAGGGCAAAGCGCGAGAAGCCGTGTATTCGAGCCGCAATCACGCGTGCTGGTTCGCCTTCGAGCTCCCCGAATCGGCCGTGCATTACCAGCTCTACGGCTTCGACCGGGGCCTTGAGATTCTCCAGGCGGCCGAGCGCCGGGGACTCGGTGGCCAGGAAGACGCGCGAGAGCGCCTCGCGCACAACTTCCGGTCCTGGCTCCTGGCGGCCGTGGACCGATACGAGGAGGCCCTTCACGCGATAGACGAAGGGGTTGCGGCCGCCCAACGAGACCGGCAGAACTGGGCACTGCGCGTGTTCGAGACCTCACGAGGACGTCAGATGCTCCAGATGGGCCAGCTCGGCGAGGCAGCGGTCGCGCTTGAGGGACGGTACAGCCGTGACGAGGCGCACTTGGTTGTCGGCGTGCTCGAGGCTCCGTCGGTGGTTGCCCTGGGCAAGTTGAAGATTCACGCCGGCGACGAGCGCGGTGCGGCACAGGTGGCCGAGATCGCGAGGATCATGCTGCAGGCGAGCGCCCCGGATGTTCAGTCCCACGCCGCCTGGTATCTAGCGCTGCACGCGATGTCTTTGGGCAAAGCTGGCGAGGCACACGACTGGCTCTGCGCCGGCGGTCATGACAATCGCCTGAAACTGTTCCCCCTGTTCCCCTTCGAGATAGCCGACGATCCCCAATTGGCGCGGATCGCGGTCGCCGCCGGCGACGAAGAGCTCGCCGGGCACACCATCGAGCAAGCAGAGCATCGCTGCGAACTCAACCCCGGCGTCGTCTCCTTCAAGGCAGCAGCGGCGCACGCCAGGGGACTGTGGCGGCGCTCCGCCTACGACCTGCAGACCGCAGCGTCGCTTTTCGCGGCCGGGCCACGCCCGCTGGCCACCGCGTCGGCACTCGAAGACCTCGGCCGCCTGCAAGCGTCCGAGGGCGCCGCCGATGACGCGGTCGCCTCGCTCGACCGGGCCCTCGCGATCGACGCGCAGGCCGGTGCCAGCTGGGACGCGGCGCGGGTCCGTGGCCGGCTCAGACAGCTGGGTGTACGGCGGCGGATCGTCATCTCGGAGCGTCCTGCCACCGGCTGGCAGGCTCTGACCAGCGCCGAAGCGGCCGTCGCCCAGCTCGCCTCGGAAGGGAAAACCAACCGCGAGATCGCCGAGACGTTGTTCATCTCCCCGCACACGGTGAACAGCCACCTGCGCCACATCTTCGACAAGCTCGGCGTCAACTCCCGGGTCTCCCTGATCACAATGGCCCGAGGCGCTGCGAGCCCGACGCCCGATTGAGCCGCCGCCCGCCCGCTGAAACTCCACGGCTGGGCTCTCCCGGTTATCGGCACACCGGTAGCACCCTGCTCGCAAGCTCTCTCGCCAGCACCAAAGATATGGCCCGATCGAGTGATGCGGCCGGGGAGTAATCGTCATCACGCTCAGGAGCTACGACGATCCCAAGGAGCAGGCATGGCATCGAACCCAACTGTCGTCCTCGTGCACGGCGCCTTCGCTGACGCCTCCGGGTATGCCGGGGTGATCCGGGAGCTTCAATCCCACGGGGTTGAGGTCCGGGCGCCGATGAACCCTCTGCGTAGCCTCGCCTTCGACGCCGACGCCGTCACTCGCTACACCACCACCATCGAAGGGCCGATCGTCCTCGTCGGGCACTCCTACGGCGGCGCCGTGATCTCCCAGGCGGCCCCCGTGGTCAACGACGTCATCGCGCTCGTGTTCCTCTCAGCGTTCGCGCCCGACAAGGGCGAGAGCTGCGCCAGCGTCCAAGAGCCGTTCCCCCCGTCGCTGCTGGCGTCAACCAGCGTGCCCAGCCCCTACGACGCTCCCGGCGCCCCCGACGGCCCCGACCTGTTCATCAAGATCCCGGAGTTCCACCAGACGTTCTGCGCGGATCTCCCCGCCGAGGTGGCGGCTCCCATGGCGGTGAGCCAGCGGCCGCTCAGCGCGGCAGCCCTGACGGAGAAGGCCACCACTGCGGGCTGGAAGGACCTGCCGACCTGGTATATGGTCTCCGAGCAGGACAACGCCATCCCGCCCGACTGCGAGCGGTTCATGGCCAAGCGGATGAACGCCAACACCGAATCAGTGAGCGGAGGATCGCACGCCGCGTTCATCGCCCGCCCCGACATCGCCGCCAGCCTGATCCTCAAGGCCATCGGGACGACCTGGGGACCCCCTGGGCGTGCCTGAGTCAGATCCGGCTGATATGTACCGCGCGGCCATGTCAGCCCTGGGTACAGACAGGAAGACAGAGTTGGCGGGCTGCATGGCCGCCCAGGCACGACGTCACCTACTGTGATTCATCCAGCTTCAGGCTCGCGCGCGCCGACCCGCCGTTACGCTGGCCTGTTCGGTCGGCGTGGCTGAGTGCCATGGCTGCGCCAGAAGGTTCGATCTGGCCCGCTGCCTTCCCGGCGAGCTGCGGCCGGGCGCGGTTCAAGTGAGGTGAAACTGGCACGTTGTGTTGCCGTAGCCGCCGTGTGGCGGCGGGCGGTCACGGTGCTTCGGCGAGGGCCGCGAGCCGGTCAATCGATGCCCGGAGCTTGTCGGCCGTGGTCGCCCGGGCTCGCCGGAACCGGTTCTGGTCGGTCAACTGAGTCCAGTCGTAGGTGCAGGTAACCCGGGTGCGTGATGCGCCGGCCGGCTCGAGTTCCCATCGCCACAGGTGCCCAGGCGGCCGCTTGCCCGATTCGGCGGGCCGCCAGGCAATCCGGCGGCCTTCTTCGAACTCGACCACGTGGTTCTCCCGGATAGCACCATCGTGGGTCAGCGTCATCGTGAACACCTCACCCGCGCGGCGCACGCGCTGCCCAGCGGGTGCGTCGGCCAGATTGTCGTTCCCGTCCCAGCGAGGCTGCTGAGCAGGATCCGCGATCAACTCGAAGATCCGCCCTGGCCCGGCCGCGATCTCGCGGCTCGCGCTGACCACGCGCGGCTGCTCCTGCGCAGTTGTCATACGCCCATTCAAACAGCCGGCAACGCCGGCCCGGCAGCCATGCAGGCCCTGCTCGGCGACAGCGACCTGGACCGGGGCGGCAGTCCAAGCGCCGCGTCGGCACCGAAACCTCCGGGCCGGCGGGTCACCCTTACGAAGCGTGATCAGCCAGGAATGCGAAGGCGCGCACATCGCCACCGATCTGGGCGGCAACCTGGATCGCCAGAGTGACTGTCGTTACCGCGCCCGGACGGCTGTTCGGCTCGCGGCCGCGGCAAACAAGCCCTGGCTAGTTTGACCAGCTTGCGCTTGGCCGGCCATGCCGGCATCGCCGCTGCCCGGCGGTTTCACGCCGCCGCCCGGATCGCCCCCGGCAAACGATCATGAGGTGCTGAACGGCTCTGCCCGGCGCCCTGCGCTGCCCTGCCCGTGCTCCGGCTGTTACCGGCGGCTAAGGGTGACGTGGGTGACGCCGCTGGGGCTGTTCACGGCCTCAATCCGGAAGCGTTCTTCGAGCCCCTCCAGCCCGTCCCAGAGCCGCTCCCCGCGGCCCAGCACGATCGGCACCACCACAATGTGCGCGTAGTCGATCAGGCCGGCGGCCAGGAATTCGCGGATGGTGGACGGGCCGCCGCCGATGCGGACATCGGCGCCAGCGGCGTCCTGGCGCGCCTGCGCAAGCGCCTGGGCGGGGCTGGCGTCGAGGAAGTCAAACGTGGTACCGCCGTTCATCCGGACGGAGGGCCGCAGATGGTGGGTGAGGACAAAGACCGGGGTGCGGAACGGCGGGGTGTCTCCCCACCATCCGTTCCACTCCTGGTCCGGCCAGGGGCCGTGGTGCGGGCCGAACTTGCCCCGGCCCATGATCTCGGCGCCGATGCCCGGTTCCCAGGCGCTGGCGAAAGCGTCGTCGATGCCGGTGCTGCCGCCGGGCTGGCC
>JBAUAY010000273.1:0-10026 GCA_049676235.1 Streptosporangiaceae bacterium | reverse complement strand
CGTTCCAGCTCGCCGTCTGGACCGAGCTGACCAAGATCCCGTACGGGAGCACGGTCAGCTACGGCGACATCGCCCGGGCGCTGGGCAAGAGGCTGGTCGCGTCGCGTGCGGTGGGCCTGGCCAACGGCGCCAACCCGATCTCGGTCATCGTGCCGTGCCACCGGGTGATCGGCAGCGACGGCAGCCTTACCGGTTACGGCGGCGGCCTGGACCGCAAGCAGTTGCTGCTTCAGCTGGAGGGCGTGGGCCCGGTCACCCTGTGGTGAGGCGGCGGGCGTGCTCTGACACCCGTATACACGATGGAACTGACGACACGCTGGGTGCGTCAAAGCAGCATGAGGTCTCCACGCCAAGTTCGCGGAACTGTACTAGCGGCACTGCTGTGCTTGGCGGCAGCCGGCTGCGCGTCGGCCACGGCCTCGAATCCGGCCGGGGACCTCGCCACCTCATCGGCTGCGGTGACGTCGTCGGCCGCCGCTTCGCCGGCGGCGGCTCCCGCGGTCGGGTGCGCCAGCGTGAACCAGGCGACGTCGGTCACCGTCTACCGCACGATGCACCTGATCGAGCCGGCCCGGATGGGTACGCTGATCATGACCCAGCATAGGACGGCCCTGGTGCGCGCGCTGTTCGGCCAGTTCTGCCGCGCCGTCGGCCACGCGGCCACGGTGAAGAGGACGGTCCACTGCCCGGCCGACTTCGGGATCTCCTACCGGGGGACGTTCTACGACGGCAGCCGGACGCTGGCCAAGTTTGTCTATGGCGCGAGCGGATGCCAGACGGTGAGCATCACGACCGGAGCCAAGACCCAGGCCACCATGGTGTTCGGCACTGCGGCCGCCGCCGCGCCGAAGCTGGAGGCTGACATGGCCGCGGTCCTCGGGATGCCCGCCTCGATGCTGGCCCCGCCACAGTCGCAGGTCAATCCGGGCGGGCCGAATAAGTTACGGTAGGTTACCGGACTCGTCGAGGTCGAACTCGCCGTCCTTGACCCCGAGCACGAACGCGTCCCACTCCGCCTCGGTGAAGTAGAGCTTGTCACCGTCGGGGTTGGCCGCGTCGTACATCACGTACAGCTTGGCCTCATCGGCCTTGTGCGGCGCGGCCGAGGTGTCGGTGGTGACGTATACCTCGACCCGGCTTTCTTCGGTATCGACTGGCGCTCCGTCGTTACCCGGTGTGTGCATGCGCTCAGGTTACTACCCTGGTTTGGTGCCCGTACCAGATCCTTCCCGCCCCGGCTTCTCGCCGGCCGAAGAGGCCGCGTGGTACGCCAGGCTGCCCACCATGTTCGGCGCCGCGGCGGCGCTGTTTACCAACCCGGCCGGCCAGGTCCTGCTGGTCAAGCCGAACTACCGGGACCACTGGTCGCTGCCGGGCGGGATCCTCGAACACGGCGAGCCGCCGCACGAGGGCTGCCGCCGTGAGGTCAAGGAGGAACTCGGCCTCGACATCACCCCCGGCCGACTGCTGGTTGTCGGCTGGGCGGGGCCGGACGGAGCACGGCCCAGGCCGATCGTGCACTTCGTCTTTGACGGCGGCGACCTAGCCGGTGACGCGCGCATCCAGCTCCAGGAGGACGAGCTCGACGACTACCGGTTCGTGGAACTCGCCGACGCTCCCGGGTACCTGCCGCCGGTCATCAGCGTGCGGGTCGCCGCCGCGATGCGTGGCCGCGACACCGGGATGACCTCCTACCTGCCGTGGAACGAGCCATGAGCCTGGCCCTGAGCGGCGCCGACGCCGCGCACCTCGCGGTTGCGGCCGGCCTGACCTACGCGCTCGGCTTCGAGCGAGCTCTGCGCGGGGCGCTGGCCGGTGACCGGGTGTTCGCGCTGATCGGTACCGGGTCCGGCGTGGTCGGCATCATCGCCGCGCACGGTGCGCCCAACGTACTGGCGGGCGCCATCACCGGCATCGGCTTCATCGGTGGCGGCCTGGTGTTCCGGCGGGCCGTCGGGCGCAATCGGGTGGTGATCGGGCTCAATACGGCCGCCGCCATCTTCGCGGCCGCGGCCATCGGCGGGGCGGCGGGCCAGGGCCGCCTGCTCGTCGCGGCCGTGGCGACCGTACTGGCCGGGTTCGTGCTGGAGATCCGGCACGTCAGGGTGCTGAACATGCTGGACGGCCGCCGCTGGGCGGGCCGGCTGCGGGACGACGAGGCACCGCCGCCCGGCAGCCAGGGCAGCCCCCGCGCGCCCGCGGATCCCTAGCTGTGGCGCGCGGAGCTGTCCGAGCGGATTTTTCGCCACGGCCGCCACCGCTTGCGACGATAGCGTTACAAAACCGCCTCCGGCGCGCGCACCAGGCCACCATCCAGGCCGACCGCACGCCGGAAACGATGCCCGGACCGGCGTCGCCGCGCACCTGCCCGGACGGGTCGGCCAGGTCGCTGCGCTCCCGCCCCAAGCGCCGCACGTACCACACGCGCCCCGTACAATTTATCGCACATACCAATGAATGTGACTCTCTACCTAATAGAATAGGTAGAACGCCACGTTCATTGAATTTCGCCGCACTTCGCGCCACGTGGGCGGAGGTCTGGCCTTGGTGGGGGAAACCCCAGGACGCGACGCCTGGGTGGGGGAAACCCCAGGACGCGACGGGGGCTAGCCGCATTCCGCTTGTCTGCCTGAGGTCCGTACCGTTTATGCAGGGGTTGACGGAAAACGTTCGGAGGGCATGATGGCCACAGATAGCCAGGCTGAGATCGCTGCCTCGGTGGCCGCCCTGCAGGACCTTGGCCCCGGCTATGACCAGGCGCTGGCCGAGGGTCTGGTGGAGCGCATCGGCGCGGACATCGACAAGCGGATCGCGGCCGGGATCGACAACCGGATCACGGCGGAGGTGGACAGCCGCATCCTGACCCAGCTGGACCGCTACGCGGGGTGCAGGCACCAGCGTCGCCGGGCCAGACGCATGATCCGGGCCGAACGGCGCATGACCCGGGCCGAACGGGCCGACCGCTCCGGTCGTCAGTCGCTCGTACTGGCCCTCGGGTCCATGCTGGTCGCCCTGCCAGTGACCGCGATCGTGCTCAGGGGGTCCCCGGGGTTCGCCGCCATCATGCTCATGGCCCTGATCTGGGTCATCGTCGGCGTCATCAATGTGGCCTACGCCATGCGCAAGCACCCGCAGCAGTAGCCGCCGCAGGCCGCCCGGGGCGGCCGTTCACGGCGCGGCGCGACGCGGGCCTGTCGCGACTGCGTCTGCAGAGCGCTCCTGCCGGGCCGCTGGCAGTGCGGCAAGCATCAGCACGCCGGTCAGGGCGAAGCCAGCGGGGTATCCCGTGTGGTTCACGAGCAGGCCGAAGACGGCAGGGCCTGTCCCGTATCCTGCGTCGAAGGCCAGGTTCCAAAGGGTGCTTGCCGTGCCGACCCCAGACGCTGGCATGCGGTCGATCATCAGCGCGAGGGTGGCGTTCTGGATGATGCCGAACCCGGTGCCGAACAGGCACATGGCTGCGATCACAGCGACCGGAGACGTCAGCCAGATCATGGCGCCCAGGCCGAGGGACGCGATGGCCAGCCCGGGCGCCAGCAGGCGCGCGTGACCGTGCCGGTCGCCGTACCGCCCTGCCCACCAGCGGCTGATCGTGGCGGTGAGGGCCTGGGCGAGCAGGCCGGCCGTGGCGAGGTCGCCGGATACCCCGGCGGCGAGCGGGAGGAAGGAGACGACCACGCCGCCGGCTACCGTGCTGGCCGCGAAGATGAGGGAAGGCCGCAGTTGCCGGCCTTCCCGCAGGCCAGCTAGGAATCCGGCCGTCTGCCCCACGTCGGTGAATGCCCCTGTCGTGCGGCGGTCACCCACGCCGGGCAGCCAGGGGACCGCGGCCAGCGGAACCAGCGCGGTCGCGGCCGTCAGGCCGACAACGACGGCGTAGCTGTAGTGGCCGGCGAGCCAGAGGCCGGCCGGCAGCGCTATGACTTCCGGCACGCCGGCCACGACTCCGAACAGGCCCAGTCCTTCGCCTCGCCGGGCGGGCGGCAGCAGCGCGGCCGTGAGGGCGCCGGTCACGACACCGGTGAGGCCGAAGCCGAGGCCGCGAACGACGCTGGCCGTCACGGTGATGACCAGTGGGCCTGCAGGCAGCAGCGCCAGGGCCGGTATCCCGAGCAGCACAGCTCCAGCGGCGAGCACCGGCCGGTACCCGTACCGCTTCATCAGTAGCGGCGCGGCGAGTTCCGCAGCCACAGTGCCCAGCAAGAGCATTCCGGTCACCAGCCCCGCCCCCGCGGTCCCTGCGCCGGCCGCGGCATACTTGGGCGTCGCAGAAAGGAGCAGGTCGAAGCTGGTGAGCGCGCAAAACTCGGACAAGAACACCAGGGCCAGCGGGCGGCTGATGATCCGTCCCCCGGTCCCGCTGCCATCGGTCTCGCGGCTAGGCGCTGTACGGGTCGATGTGCTCATGCTTATGACCGTAAGGTCGGAGTGGAGTACTGATAAGTTCCAATGTCATGGCGATTCAGTGGTCCGGTTTGGGTCCGGAACTGCTGCTGCGACTCGACCGCGGCAGCGGGCAGCCGCTGCGCTCCCAGCTGGAGGCGGGGCTGCGCGAGGCAATCCGGAGCGGCCGGCTGAACGGTGGCGAGCGGCTGCCCTCATCGCGGGAACTGGCTCGTGAGCTGGGTGTATCCCGCGGCCTGGTGCAGGAGTGCTACAGCCAGCTGCTGGCCGAGGGCTACCTGACCAGCCAGATCGGCTCGGCCACCAGGGTCACGCCCGGCGGGTACCCGGCACCGCCGGTACAGGCGCCGCGCCCGGCGCCTGCGCCCCAGCTCATCGCGGACTTCCGCGCGGGAGTCCCCGACCTGGCGAGCTTTCCGCGCGGCGACTGGGTGTGGGCGACTCGGGAGGCGTGCGGCAGCGTGTCTGCCCCGGATCTCGACTACGGCGATCCGCGCGGCAGCCCCGTCCTGCGCCACGTGCTCGCCGGGTACCTGCGGCGGGTGCGCGCCGCCGCTGCCGATCCCGGGCAGATGGTCGTGAGCACCGGATTCGCGCAGGGACTCAGCCTGGTGCTGCGGGTACTGGCCCAGGCGGGCGTCCGGTGCGTCGCCTTCGAGGATCCCGGCTACGGGAGCGCCGCGATCGATGAGACCATCCGGGCCGCCGCGGCGATCGGCTTGCGAGTGGTCCACGTGCCCGTCGATGACCTTGGAATAGACGTCACGGCGCTCGGCGCGAGCGGCGCCCAGGTCGTCGTCGTCACTCCGGCGCACCAGTCCCCCACCGGGGTCGTGCTCGCGGCCCGGCGGCGCCACGCCCTGGTGGACTGGGCCCGCTGTCACAGCGCATTCATCGTGGAGGACGACTACGACTCGGAGTTCCGCTACGACAAAGAGCCCGTCGGGGTGCTGCAGGGGCTCGCCCCGGACCGCGTGTTCACCATCGGCACGACCAGCAAGGCGCTGGCGCCGGCCGTGCGGCTCGGCTGGGTGGTCGCCCCTGCGTCGCTGGCCAGGGCGGTCGCGGCGGAGAAGGAAATGAGCGACCGCGGGACATCCACCCTGGACCAGCTTGTGCTGGCAGCGCTGCTTGAATCAGGCCGGTATGACCGTCATCTTCGCCGGATGCGGACGATCTACGCGGGTCGCCGCGCCAGGCTCATCGCCGCCCTCGCCCGGCATGCGCCCGGCATCCGGCTGACCGGACTGGCCGCGGGGTTCCATGCCGTTGCTCACCTGCCGGCCTCGGCGGACGAGCAGGCTGTCGCCGCCGCCGCCCGCGAGCGGCAGGTCGGCCTGTACCCGATGGACGGCTACCGGGCAACCAGTATCGCGGCACCCCCACAGCTCGTCATGGGCTTTGGCCAGGTACGCGAGCGCGCCATCGAGCCCGGCATCGCCGCCGTCGCGGACCTGCTCAGGTGACTAGGCCAGGATCCGTGGCGGAGCTAGCCGACGCGCGCCTGGCTGGCGCTGGGCGACCTGACCTCAAGCTGGCCGAGCAAGGTCGCCGTGGCCGCCGCGACGGCGTCGACCGCGTGACTGAACGCCTCGGCATTGTGCCCGGCGGGCGCGCGGAAGCCGCTGATCTTCCTGACGTACTGCAGCGCAGCGGCATGGATGTCCTCGTCCGTCACCTGCTCGGCGTACGGCGGGCGGAGGGTCTTGATGCTTCGGCACATGATCCGACCGTACCGCCTTCGGGCCTGGGGCTCCGGGGTGGTCCCCTGTGGAAAGCGGAGCGGAAGGTCATCCCCCCGGGCTAGCGCTGTCCAGTCCGAGCAGGCTCTCCAGGCCCACGGTGAGGCCGACCGGGAGGGACCCGATCGCGCGGACGGCGAGCAGCATCCCCGGCATGAACGAGGCCCGGTCCAGCGAGTCGTGCCGGATCGTCAGCGTCTCCCCGGTCCCGCCGAACAGCACCTCCTGGTGAGCCACCAGCCCCGCGACCCGCACCGAGTGGACGTGCACGTCGTCGACGACGGCACCGCGCGCGCCCGGCAGGGCCGATGCGGTGGCGTCCGGCGGCGCGCCCAGGCTGGCCCCGGCTCGGGCCACCGCGATTATCGACGCGGTGCGCAGCGCGGTGCCCGACGGGGCGTCAGCCTTGCCGGCGTGGTGTAGTTCGATCACCTCGGCGGAGACGAAGAACCGGGCGGCCTGCGCGGCGAACCGCATCATCAAGATGGCGCCGATGGAGAAGTTCGGCACGACGAGAACGCGCACGTCCGGGTGATCTGCCAGCCAGCCGCGCACCTCGTCCAGCCGGTCCTCGGCGAACCCCGACGTGCCGACCACCACGTCCAGGTCGTGCTCGACGCACCAGCGCAGATTCTCCATGACCACGCCGGGGTGGGTGAAGTCGACGACCACGTCGCACCCGGTCAGCGCGTCGAGCGCGTCCCCCTGGTCGACCTCGGCGGCGACCTCGAGATCCGGGGCGTCGTGGACCGTACGGACCACCTCGCGCCCCATCCGCCCCCGCGCCCCCAGCACCCCGACCTTGGTCATGGCCGCCTCCGCCTAGCGTTGCTTATCCTGCTGACCGCTCGCCCAGGAGCCTACGGGACCTGCCACCGTTCTGGGTGACGGAATCCCGGAGCGCCGCTCAGCTAGTGGGCGGCCACACGATGCTGGGTGAAACTAGCTGGATCAGGCCTGGAAGGCGCTGGCGTCGTCGAAGGGGCCGACGACGGCCAGCGTCTTGGGGCGGGTGAGGATCTCGGCGGCGATCGCGCGGATGTCTTCGTGGCTGACGGAGTCGATCGCGGCGAGTACCTCCTCGACCGGTTCCAGCCGGGGATAGACCAGCTCGGATTTGCCGAGGCGGCTCATCCGCGAGGACGGGTCCTCCAGGCTGAGCACGATCGAGCCGCGTGCCTGGCCCTTGCCGCGGGCAAGCTCGGCGTCGGTCAGGCCGCCCTCGACCACCCGGGTGATCTCCTCGGTGCAGATGGCCAGCACCTCGTCAGCCTTGGAGGGCAGGCAGCCGACGTAGATGCCCCACATGCCGGTGTCGGCGTGCTGCCCGTTGAAGCTGTACACCGAGTACGCCAGGCCGCGCTTCTCCCGCACCTCCTGGAACAGCCGGGAGGACATGCCGCCGCCGAACGCCGCGTTCAGCACGCCGAGCGCGAACCTGCGCTCGTCGGTCCTGGCCAGCGCCTCGCAGCCGAGCACCAGGTTGGCCTGCTCGATGCTGCGGGAAATCAGCGTGGTGCCCACGCCGGCCGCGCGGCCGTTCGAGTCTCCGGTCAGCCTGGGCGCGACGGGCTCGGCAGGCCGGTCCAAGGCCGGGCCGAAGGCCTGCCGGACCAGCTCGACCACCGTTTCGTGGTCGAGATTGCCCGCCGCGGCCACCACTAGGTGCTCGGCGGTGTACCTGGCCTCGTAGTGCTCGAAGATCTGGTCCCTGGTGATCGCGTTGATCGAGTCCGTGGTGCCCAGGATCGGCCGGCCCAGCGGGGTGTCGCCGAACAGCTTGGAGGTGAACGCCTCGTGCACGGTGTCCGTGGGGTCGTCGTCGTTCATCGCGATCTCTTCGAGCACGACGTTGCGCTCGGCGTCCACGTCCTTCGGCGTGATCAGTGAGCTGGTCACCATGTCGGACAGGACGTCCACGGCCAGCGGCAGGTCCGCGTCGAGCACCCGCGCGTAGTAGCAGGTGTACTCCTTCGCGGTGAACGCGTTCATCTCGCCGCCGGCCGCGTCCATCTCCGAGGAGATCTCCAGCGCGGTGCGCCGCCTGGTGCCCTTGAACAGCAGGTGCTCCAGGTAGTGGGTCGCTCCCGCGTGCGCCCGATCCTCGTCGCGGGAGCCGACGCCCACCCAGATGCCGAGCGCGACGGAATGCACCGCGGGCAGGAACTCGGTGACTACCCGCAGACCGCCGGGGAGGACTGTGCGACTGACACCATGGGATCGTTCGGTACCCATCTACTCGGAATGCCCGCGGGTGCGGTGCCGGGTCCGGCGATGCCCATCCTGGCCGTCACGGTCCCCACCGCGGTCTCCGCCGCGATCACGGTCGCCGCCGCGGTCGCCACGGTCCCTGGGGGGGCCGGAACGCTCGCCGCGCGAGTCGCCGCCGGACAGATCCTCGCCGGCCGCCTCGCGCTCGACCACCTCGACCGGGACCAGCGACAGCTTGCCACGGTCGTCGACCTCGCGGATCTCGACCTGGATCTTGTCGCCGATGTGCACGACCTCGTCGATGTTCTCGATCCGCTTGCCGCCGTGCAGCTTGCGGATCTGGGTGATGTGCAGCAGGCCGTCCTTGCCGGGCAGCAGCGAGACGAACGCGCCGAACGTGGTCGTCTTCACCACCGTGCCCAGGAACCGCTCGCCCACCTCGGGCATGTGCGGGTTGGCGATCGCGTTGATCGCGGCCCGCGCCGCCTCGGCCGACGTCCCGTCGGTGGCTCCGACGTAGATGGTGCCGTCGTCCTCGATGGTGATCTCGGCGCCGGTTTCGTCCTGGATCGAGTTGATCATCTTGCCCTTCGGGCCGATGACCTCGCCGATCTTGTCCACCGGGACCTTGATCGTGATGATCCGCGGGGCGTAGACCGACATCTCGCCCGGCTCGGTGATGGCGCCGCGCATGACCTCCAGGACAGTCAGCCGGGCCACGCGGGCCTGCTTCAGGGCCGCGGCGAGCACCGAGGCCGGGATGCCGTCGAGCTTGGTGTCCAGCTGCAGCGCGGTGACCACCTGCTCGGTGCCTGCCACCTTGAAGTCCATGTCGCCGAAGGCGTCCTCGGCGCCGAGGATGTCGGTCAGCGTCACGTACTGGCCGCCCTCGTGGATCAGGCCCATGGCGATCCCGGAAACCATGTCCTTGAGCGGGACACCGGCGTCAAGTAGCGACATGGTGGAGGCGCAGACCGAGCCCATGGAGGTCGACCCGTTGGAGCTGATCGCCTCCGATACCTGCCGGATGGCGTAAGGGAACTCCTCCCGCGTCGGCAGTACCGGAAGCAGCGCGCGCTCGGCCAGCGCGCCGTGGCCGATCTCGCGCCGCTTGGGCGAGCCGACCCGGCCCGTCTCCCCGGTCGAGTACGGCGGGAAGTTGTAGTTGTGCATGTAGCGCTTGGTACGGTCCGGGTTGAGCGTGTCGATCATCTGCTCCATCCGGAGCATGTTCAGCGTGGTGACGCCGAGGATCTGGGTCTCGCCGCGCTCGAACAGCGCGGATCCGTGCACCCGGGGCAGCACGTGCGTCTGGGCGGACAGCGGCCGGATATCGGTCAGGCCGCGGCCGTCGATGCGCACCCCGGCCGAGATGATCCGCTCCCGGACCAGCTTCTTGGTCAGCGACCGGAACGCGGCGCTGATCTCCTTCTCACGGCCCTCGAAAGGCTCGGCGAGCCTTTCCTTGGCGAGCGCCTTGACCCGGTCCGTCTCCGCCTCGCGGTCGTGTTTGCCCGCGATCGTCAGCGCCTTGGCCAGTTCCTCGGAGACCTCGCGCGCCACCGCCTCGTACACGTCCTCGGCGTAGTCGACGAAGATCGGGTACTCGGCCGACGGCGTGCCGCCGCCCGCCTCGGCGGCGAGCCGCTGCTGCGCCTCGCACAGCACG